>JBDTDX010000434.1:0-9620 GCA_039922815.1 Granulicella sp. | reverse complement strand
CGGATGCCAATACAGGCAGCGGAGATCCTCAGACAGGTGCCAACATGCGGAATTGGATGGAGTGCGTGCGCTCGAGAAAGACGCCCAATGCCAGCATCGAAGCGGGATACAGCCATTCCGTAGCGCTCTGCATGTGCATCGCTGCCATGCAGACGGGTACCCGCGTCACCTTCGACGATAAGACTCAGCAGGTAGTTGCCGGAGGAAAGCATGTTTAGTCGTCACGGCCTCGGCCTGACAACATTCGGTCTTCTTCTGACTGTGTGTTTAACTCTTCCTATGACCGCGAATGGACAAACAGCCAAAGCAAAGGCGTCGGGTGTGCAGGTGACACCCGACCAGGCCAATCGCCGCGTTGATATCACCATCGACGGGGAGCCATTTACCTCGTACGTCTGGCCGACTTCGCTCAAGAAGCCGGTGCTCTATCCGTTGATTGCCTCTGACGGAGTTACGGTGACGCGCGGTTATCCGCTCGAGCCTCGCGAGCATGAGCGTGTCGATCATCCCCACCACGCTGGTATGTGGTTCAACTATGGCAACGTCAACGGATTCGATTTCTGGAACAACTCCGATGCGATCAAAGTAGAAGCTCGCGAGAAGATGGGTACGATCCATCAGGATCGGATTGTTTCCACCAAGAGCGGCAAGGATCGCGGAGAGCTTGTCGTCGAGTCGACGTGGACTACGGGTAAGGGAACAGACATTCTTAAAGAGAGAACCCGCTTCGTCTTTATCAAGCGCGGGGATGCACGCATCATTGATCGCGTGACTACTCTGACGGCCCTCGATCGTGCAGTCTTCAACGATGACAAGGAGGGTGTGCTGGGTATTCGCGTAGCGCACTTTCTTGAGTCGGCGAACGAGAAAGGCGGTGTCTTCGCGGATGCCAGTGGCCGCCCCACAAAGGTCGCAAACGTCGATACAAGCGGAGCCACGGGTGTCTATCGCACTAGCGAAGGAGTGTCCGGTGAGGCTGTCTGGTCCACGCGAGGACGCTGGTGTTCGCTCACAGGAACAACTGATGGCCAGACTGTGACGGTCGCGATCCTCGATCACCTGGGTAACCCCGGCTATCCCACCTACTGGCACGCCCGTGGGTATGGTCTCTTTGCGGCGAACCCGCTTGGGGATCACATCTTTGATCCCAAAGCCCCGGAGCATAAGTTCACCATCGAGAAGGGAAAAAGCGCGACCTTCAAGTATCGCGTCATCATCTTCGCTCACGGTGCCACACCAGAACAGATGAATCAGGAAAGCGCTGAGTACAACACTGAGTACAAGTAAGCTCAGCAAAGAAAAGAGTCCACGAGACGGCCGCACCTTCAGGCGCGGCCGTTTTTCTTTAAAGGTGGGAATGGATAGCCTGCATCCACCAATCCGAAAGGACTTTGCGGAGACGGCAATGCCTGCTAGCGCAACAGGGTAAGTTCAAATCAAAAGCTGTACATACAGGTGGACGTGTAGTACTACTTGGTATGCCCTCAAGCCGTCTTTTGAGAGGAAAACAAATGGATGATTTGCCGTCAGCAAACAGCGAAAAGGAGAAGATTCACGATGAGCTCACAAAACGGAACACGTAGCAGTTTGGACAGGCGTAGATTTCTTCAGGGCGCTGGCGGAAGTCTGGCAGCCGGTCTCCTTGTGGCGTCGTCGGCAGCGTCGGCTACAGCGCAGGACGGCCCGGAATCCATCATCCACGCAGGTGTAGGTCGCCCTCTTACCGATCACGAAAAGCTGGTTCGCATTGCGTCCAATAGTTACCCCATCCGTTACATCTTCAAAACCAAGGCGGGCGGTGTGGGCGACAAAGCCACCGTCGAGACAATGAAGAAAAAGTATGGCGAAATCACCATGCTCGATTTTCCCGACTTCACCAAGAAGACCTTCCCCGGTGTCTACCAGATGGATCTCTGGTCGAGCCTGTTCGGCGACAGTGAGGATGACAGTCAGTACGTGAATACCTCTGTGATCGGCTATGACGGAAAGACACGTACGATGCGCGAGTTCGATCCTTCCTCCGCTAGCGGCAAGAAGTGGTTGGAGAAGATGGCCAACAAGCAGGTGACTACCGGAACGAAGTGTCATCACATCTCAAATAACGCTCCCCGCGACATCTGCGAACTCGATCCCGCGAAGCGCAAAGCAGGAGTCGAAGTTGCCAAAAAGTGGCTCGATGGCGCTGCGATACTTGGCGCAAAATCAATGCGTGTGAATAGCGGAGGTCCCAGGGTCGCTCCTGCTGCTCAGCCTAACTCCACCAGCTATGCGACGAACCCGCCGCTTGAAGAGTATCTGACTAACTGCATCGAATCCTTCAAAGAGATGGCAGACTACGGCGGCAAGCTTGGCGTGAAGGTGACACTGGAAAATCACTGGGGGCTCACCGCAAACCCAATCAACATCAGGATCATCATTGAAGAGGTCAATCATCCTTTCTGCGAAGCCAGCCCCGATTTCTGCAATTGGGAGAACAAATACCTTCTCTATCACGCTCTTCAGGACCTGGCTCCCTATGCTCATACCACGTGCCATGCCAAATACTGGAACCGCTTCGAAAAACCGGATGTTCAGCGGAACGTAAGAATCATGATGAATAACAACTACACAGGCGTCTTTGCGCTGGAGTACGAAGATGGTCCGTGGGACGGGGTCGAAGGCGCTCAGTACCTCTATCGCGAAGTGATGGCGGCCCTGTAGCAACAGGCATCATGAGACAAAGGCTAGGCGGATTCGATGTGACCCATCGAATCCGCCTAGCCGTTTTTACGCACGGTTAGTTTGTTTTTGCTGATCCAGCGGGCAGCGCAAAGGCCACATAGGCCCCCGGGATGGGTGCCTGTGAGGCCGGGTGTCCCGGAACGCTATGGGTGTAGGTAGTTGCCTGCGCAGCGGCACAGAACACAACATACTGCCGCCCATCGACCTCATAGATCGCAGGCATGCCTTCCAGAGCAGCATCCACTTCTGCTTCCCAAAGCACTTTTCCTGTAGCGGAGTCGATTGCGCGAACCATACGATCGCGCGTGCCAGTAAAGATAAGTCCTCCCGCGGTAACTACCGGGTTTACTTTCGGATATTGCGAGCCAGTGCCTTTGAATCCCTTTGCCGCCAGTTCGGGAACGACTCCTAACGGAATCTTCCATCGGATCGTCCCAGTGTTCAAGTCATAGGCAGTCAGCGATGCCCAGGGCGGTGCGATCACCGGTAGCCCACTGCTTCCGAACATGAAACCGAAACCGCTCTTATAGTGAGCGGTGGCAGGATTGATCGCAGCGGGCTTTGCAGCAGTTGCAGCAGCCACAGCATCAGATGCCGGGGCGCGGTCTGGATGCTGAAGATACGCCAGCAGGGAATCGATCTCCGGACTTGATAATCCCGAGAAGGCTGGCATAGGTCCCTGTCCATGTTTCACAACACTTTGAATCTGATCGTCTGACAATCTCGATCCCACATCGAGCAGGGAAGGGATGGCTGGCGGCTTTCCCTGAAGGTTAGCGCCGTGACACAAGCTACAGTTGGCGGCAAAGAGAGAACGGCCACGCTCTTCCGGCGAGCCACTCTTAGAGACTTCACTGGCTAGTTCCAGTTTGAGCATGGCTGGAAGATCTTTGGAGACAACATAGAAGTTTCCATTCGTCGGGTCGACCGCCGAACCGCCAAAGTTGGCACCGCCATTGTTACCCGGCATCTCCACCGTATTGCCTAAACCGGGTGGAGTAAACAGACCCTGATTGTGCGCACCAAGCATCTCCGTCCGTAATTGCTCACGTTCCGCAGGCTCAAGAAAAGGACTTAGATCATCAACCGTAAATGTTTGCCGCGCAAATGCAGGCGGCTTCGAGGGGAACGGTTGCGTCGGCCACGTTTCCTCCCCCGGCATATCCGACTTGGGAACGGCTCGCTCTTCAACGGGCCAGAGTGGCTTGCCTGTCTCCCGGTTGAATACCCAGACGAAGCCTACTTTGCCCGCTTGCGCCACCACATCCACCATCTTGCCGTCATGGCGAACGGTCGCAAGCATCGGCGTTGTTCCATTGTCATAGTCCCAGATATCGTGATGAACCATCTGGTAGTACCAGACGAGCTTGCCCGTGCGGGCATTGAGCGCAAGCAGGCAATCGCCAAATAGATTTGCTCCCGGCCGATTGCCACCATAGAAGTTGTACTTCGGGCTCGCCGTTGGAATGTATACGATAGCGCGCTTTGTATCGAGAGCCATCCCCACCCAGGAGTTAGCGCCTCCCACCGTCTTCCACGCATCTTTCGGCCACGTATCGTAGCCAACTTCGCCAGGATGGGGAATAGTATGAAACGTCCAGACCAGGCGGCCAGTGATGACGTCGTAGGCGCGAATGTCGCCGGGCCCCGAACTATACTCTTCATTGGTTGCGGAGCCTAGAATCAGTAAGTTCTCGAAGATACGACCCGGGTTGTAGGACTGCACGAGCGTAAGGCTGTGGGGATCGCGTCCAAGACCAACACGCAGGTCCACAACGCCGTTTGTGCCAAACTTCGCGAGAGACTGTCCAGTCCGCGCATCGATCTCTTGTAACTTGTTATTGACGGAAAATATTAAGCGCCGATCAGATCGATCTGCATTCTCCCAGTAGTTGATACCGCGATTCGTAAGAAGCGTTGTCTTCGGATCGGTAGCGTGGGACCATAACTGCTCACCGGTCGCAGCATTAAGCGCGACAATCGTATTCTCTTTCGCCAGCACGTACATCGTCCCATCCACAACAAGAGGATTGAAGGAATATTTCCGATCATCACCGGTTCGATAGGTCCACGCTACTTGTAGCTTATTGACGTTCGAACGATTGATCTGACGCAGCGCAGAATACTGAGCGCTCTCCGGAGAACCTCCATAGTTGCTCCATGTAGTGTAAGGACGCGGCGTGTTCGACTTTGTGACCGTACGATCCTGGGCAATAGCATGACCAGCATCGCCGCATGGTATGTAAGTCAGCAGGCATAAAGCCAATAGAGATTGAGTGAATAATTTGTAGTTCTTCGCCGGTATCTTCAAGGTCTCATTCAGCATGGAGTCACACCTCTTGTCAGTGCCGCAACGTCTTCAGGTAATTAAAGCTCTGCCGAAAACTATCGAGAATCGGAATGGTTGTTCTGTCATAGTCCAAAAAAGCGTAACGGATTCTTTGGTGCCGCGCTTGTTTCAAGATCGCCGACCACGGAATAGTGCCTTTACCTAACTCCGTCGAGTGATCGGAGCTGGCATCGGATGTATAACTGGTCGGAAATCCTGCGAGGCGGTCTTTAAGATGAAGGAGCTTCACGCGGTCTTTGTACTTTCGTAGAAAGGCTACAGGGTCCAGACCAGCCTGCACAACCCAGTAGATATCAACTTCGAGATGAACCAGCGCCGGATCAGTGTGCTTCATCAACTCTTCGAAACCGGAGCTTCCGTTCTGAGGCAGGAACTCGTGGTTGTGGAAGAGTGACGCGAACTCCATGCCATGTTCCCGGACGCTGGTTCCTACCTTGTTCAATTGAGCAGCGACGACGCGGTATTGATCCAGGCTTTCGGGGCTGGGCCGAGGCAGCATGGCGACGATATATTTGAGCCCGAGCTCGCGGGCATAGTCGAGTTTTGTTTCTAGTGTGGAGAGGACAAAGTGTCCGGCGGGGGCATGAAGACCGGCATCCGCAACCATCTGGCGGAGGGTAGCTGCGGGATAATGGTAGACCGTCGCGTAGAGTTCTACCTCGGTAAAGCCAATTTCTCGAAGTGTGCGCAATAGCCTCGCCAAATCCTGGCTAGCCTCGCGGCGCACGCCTGCGATCTGTACTCCATAACGCAACTCCGGATCTCTCCTGAAGGGCATTCCAGGGAGGCGCAACGTGCAGCCTGCCGCGGCTGCGAGTGCTGCAAGTCGAAGATAGTCGCGACGGCTGGTCATCGTCTTATCCGCAAAACGAAAATGCTGAAGTCTTTCATCGAGAAGGCCAACCTTCTGTATCGTGCATCCGCTCGCGTGGGGATGTCAGTTTATAAGTCATATATTTTCTTCTAGAAACTCGAAGAAAGATACTATCGGCGCCGCGCACGCCAGATGGCCCCTGCAATCGGATCGACTACGCCCTCAATTGTTCGGACGCTCGGAAATTCATGTTGTATCGCCTGAATTAAAGCCGTTCGCACAGGGGAGAACTTTTCCATGATGCTACCTGCAAATGCGATTGGGGGCACGCGGTCACTCGTGCTGTCTGCAAGTTGGAGTCGTCGCATAACCAATCGCACCAGGTACGCTAACTCCTCCCCCTCTTTACGGAGTACCTCGGCGGCAACCTCATCTCCGAGTTCGGCGGCCTGCATCACCAACTCTGCCAAAAGCGAGAAGTCAGGAGGAGGCATGCTGTTTGCATACTCAACAAGCAAATCCAGCGTTGCCAGTTTCCAGTAGTCCATCACCGCTTGCAACAGGAGTGTCGATCGTCCTTCGTCTCTGGCCAGAAAGGCAGCCCTGAGACCCTCGATGCCAATTCTCAACCCAGAACCCTGGTCAGCCAGTGCAGGTCCCCAGCCACCTGCAGAGATCAATTCACCCGTACGCGCGCGGGCCGCAACGTTGGATCCAGTGCCAGCCAAGACCAGCACGCCGGCTTCGTTCGCGAACGCCGCATCGAGCGCAATCTCCACATCGCCGATCAGAAGAAGTTCGCCGCTGACCCTGGACGTAATCGCATGGCGCAACCAGTCCGCGACGAGCGGCACGCCTTCACCTGCGGTTCCGATGCACGTTCGCGTGATCGACTGCATCGAGATACCACTTTGTTCGGTGAGTTGACGCAGTGCGGAATCGAGGTTCCATGCGGCTGCTTCTGCGTCAATACGCATCCGCTTGATCGTTCCGGTCCGGACTCTCGCGAGTTCCGTCGATTCATCCGCAAGAACGTAGTCCGTCTTGGTCCCGCCCGCATCCAGTGCCAGAAAAAGGCTCATATCTCCCTCTACTTTGCTGGCAAGTGCTTCATGAAAATAAGCAGGTCGCGCATGATCGTCATATTCCATGCCGATGCAAACAAGCTCGAATTTGGAGGTAAAAAAGGGCAGACCCGTTATCCGGGTCTGCCCCTCTAGCGAACCGGCTCAGAAGCGAACTTTACCGGCGAACTGAATGACGCGAGGACTGTAAGCATTTGTAGTACTTGAGATTTTTCCAAAGGCGGCATTTCCAAGAGTTGCTGTTGGAAAGCCAAACTGTGCCGTATTCAGAACGTTGAAGGCCTCCGTACGGAACTCAAACTTGAAACGTTCCGTCAGGTCGAAGGTCTTGAAGAGGGAGAGGTCGACGCGCTGCAGGCCGGGACCAGTGATTTGATTGCGGTGTTCGCTACCAATCGTGCCAATCGTCTGTCCCGCGAAGGCAGACGTATTGAACCATTGCGTGATCGTAGGATGACTGACATGGAGATTCGCGATCTGGTCGGGACGATCTGTGCTGGTGGTGCCCGGACGAGTGCCGGTGCGGTTGTTAGTGTTGACGACCGAGAAGTGCGTGCCCGTGTTCCACGAGACCAGGCCGTTCGCCTGCCATCCCTTTATCAGAACGCTCTTGAATCCGTTCTTGCCGCGACCGAAGGGAAGCGCATAGTTGAAGGTAGCCGAGACGCGGTGACGAAGATCCAGGTTCGAGTTGCCGTACTCCACGCTAGCTACCTGGAGCGGGACGGAACCAAAGCCATCACCACCATTGTTGCTGATCGCTTCGGCGTTATCGAGACCGTGTGCATAGGAATAGTTGAAGGAGAGATCCAGACCCTTGTTCAGCCGGCGCTTGAGGACAAACTGCAGAGCGTTATAAGAACCCTGTCCCCTCGATGCGAAAAGCGGAACGCTGGTGACACCCGGCGATGTAGCCGCGAACCTTCTGACGGTAGTAGCACCGACGGGAGTCAGAGGGAATGCATTTGAATCCGGTAGGTAGTAGGCCAGTCTGCGCCCAAGTTCACCGACATAGGTGATGGTTGCAGTCGTTCCTTCAAACTCGCGTTCTGCCGTCAGGTTGAACTGCTCAATGTAAGTCGATTTGAAGTCCGGATCAAGTGCCGCACTGACCGGACCTTGCGGGTTGGTTGCACTGCGCGGAATAGGCAAAGGCAATCCCTTGGCCAGGGTCGAATAATTCGTATCGCATCCAGTTGAGCTTGGAAGCAGAATCGTCTGGCACGGCCCGTAGGTTCCTGTGAAGGGCTGGTTGACGAGTGCCGATCCAGAGGTAAGGTTCTCAGGAGCGAAGCTCAGGCCAAAGCCTCCACGAAGCACTGTCTTCGGCGCCACCGTGTACGCGAAACCGATACGAGGCGCGATGTTGGTGTAGTCCGGTTTGACGTTGCCATACTTGTTGACACCGTTGATGCCAGCAACCACGATCTTGCCGGTATTGATGTCGAAGTTGGAGAGGATGTTGTTGATCTCGGTATACGGCTGGTAGTAGTCCCAACGAATACCGAGGTTCACCGTAAGATCCTGCCCTACATGCCAGTCGTCCTGAATGAAGGCATGTGGTTCCCAGCTGCGGTTGTGCGGTTGGGCAAGAATGGCAGTGCGCGCCACGCTGGTAAAGGTTCCGGTAAGCAGATCGGGAAAGCTGAAGATCGTCCAGGAGCCCGTTGCCGAGTCAGTCTGCGTCACAGTATCCTGCCTGCGAATGACTCCAGCACCGACCTTGACGCTGTGTTTCCCATGGTTCCAGTTGACTGTCCCGAGATACTGGAAGGTATTCTCGAGATAGATGATCGGCGGGTGAACCCCTAGGTTGGTTCCCTGGGTGATCGTGATGGGAGCTAACTCCTTCGTACGATCGCTGATGTTGATATTCGGTTGACCGAACGACTGATTCACGCTCTGGCCGTACCCAAGCGGATATTGTGCATTGCTCAGTAGCGTATAGCCGGCCTTGAGTTCGATGAGCGTATTCGGCGTAAAGGTGTGAATGTAGTTCAACTGCGCCTGGTGGGCGTCGCTGGTTGCCAGTCCCGGATAGCTACCCAGGTTGCCGCCCGGAGAGAACGAGGCACCTCCTACAGTGACTGCCGGAAAGAGGCCGCCAATGTTCGTGGTGACCGAGTTGCGTGTGTATCGTGCAAAGAACAGATCTGCATCGCTGAAGCGATGATCGATACGACCATCCGCTACATCCGCAATTTGAGAGTAGGAAGGCGCTACCGTAAAGTTATTGGTAAACCCGGGACCATTGGGAAGCGGGAAGAGATTGAAGTACTGCACGCCAACACTATCGAAGGCACCAGGAGCGACGACACGGTTGATAGCAGGATTATCGGTGAAGTTGCCAGGATTTTGACGTTCAAATAACGACGGTACCGTCGTCGATGCAGGATTCAACCCCTTGATGAGCCGCAGGCTTTCATAGTCGCCGAAGAAAAATGTTTTGTCTTTCTGGAGCGGTCCGCCCAAACTACCGCCGAACTGATTCTGGTTCCACTTTGGTTTCGGAATAGCAAATCCGAATTTGAACGGATTCGCATTCAGCACCGTGTTTCGGAAGAACTCATATGCCGATCCGTGAAAGGAGTTAGTTCCGGATTTGGTAATGACATTGATGATCGCGCCAGCCGACCGGCCTACCTCAGCC
>JBDTDX010000433.1:0-3423 GCA_039922815.1 Granulicella sp. | reverse complement strand
CCATGGGAATATCGATGGCAGGCGTCATCGTAAGGCCGAGGCTGGCGGCGATCAGGCTTGCCGGGCCGGGGCAGAACCGCTCGCTCGATCCACTCGAAACCAGAATCATGCCGAGATCGGACGCTTGAAGCCCAGCTTGCTCCAGGCAGTTGATCGCGGCGCGCGTCCCCAGGCTGGCGACTGTATCGTCCGCAGCCGCGTACCGGCGATCGGCAATGCCGGAGACACTCAGTATCCAATCAGGCTCGACGCCAAGCCCGGTTGCAAGCTCGGCATTGGTGACGATCCGTTCGGGCAAATATGACCCGAAGCTGCGGAGGAAGGCCATTAGACGCCCTTTGCGGTCAGATACTCTTCGACCTTCTGCAACGTATCGAACTTGCGCGCGGTCATGTCGCCGTCGGGGATTGTGATGGAGAACTCCTTCTCCAGACCGACGACGAAGTCGGTAAGTGCGAAGGAATCCAAGAGGCCCGAAGTGAAGAGCGACTCGTCTTCTTTCGGGGTAATATCCTTCTCCGAGACCGCGTGCAAAACCTTAAGGATTCCTGGGCGCTTTTCCAATTCTGCTCTCCTGTACCGGGATCTCCGGATGCTGCTGATTGAGGTTATACGCGTGGATAAGATCGGCATAAAGCGCGTCCGCGAGTTCGCGGTAGCCGGTGCCGGTCAGGTGGGTGCGATCCGGCTGCGCCCAGCCCGCGGCGACCCATTGCTGCATGGAGCCGAAGCCGCCCATGCGCCGTCGCGCATCCCAGAAGGCGCATCCATGCGTGCGGCAGGCCTCCTTCTGCATGGAGACGATCCGATCGATTCCCGTAAACGGATGCCAGGCACGATGCGAGACGGTCGCCCGATCCTCGGGGCCGATCACCAGCACCGAGGCATCCGGCACGATGCGATGCAGGTTCTCGATCAGTCTTCCGAATTCCTCAGGATAACTCTCCAGATGTTCCGCAGAGCTGCCCGCCTCATTCGTGCCATAGGCCAGCACGATCAGGTCGGGCGCGCGCTGGCGAAGATAGTTCGCGAAGAGCTCCTGGTTCCAGCGCAGCATCAGCGGCGCGATTGCCCCGTTGATCCCGAGGCATTCATAGGTGACACCCGGCTGCTCGGAGACAACGCCCAGCAGCTTCACCGGCGCCTGGTCGAGCGTGGTGAATTCAAAATCATGCTGGCCAGCAGAGCAGGAGTAGGTGAAGGTTCCGGCACTGTTGGCGGCGGTCGCATCTGCCGTCGCGGTTTCAATGGTGGAGACGACCGCGCCGTTATCGGAGAACTGAAGCCGTCCGCCGCCGGGCTGCTGGAGATAATGAAGCTGGAGCGTGGTGCAGGTTGTCTCGAGCGTAATTGCCTGTGCCGGCTGTTCGGTCGCGATGCTGATGCCACCAAGTCCAAGATCGCCGTCGCCCAATGCAGTGAAGTGGTTGCCCTCGGTCGTCCATCCTGCGGACTGCGAGCGCAGCGAACCCGCAAGATGATATCCGGCAAAGGGATGGCCGGGAAACTGAAAACCAAGGCCACCATCGCCAAACTGCTCTTGGAGATGGGCACGCATCGCGCCGGTAAAGATGTCGGCTGCTGTGTGCGAATCGCCAAACTGGAGAATGCGTACTGTGGTCGCGGCGGTGCCCGGCGCGGCGACGGTACGCTCATTCTGCTCGAAGTCCAGCGCCTTGAAAAATTGGTGCAACTGGCTCGGATAGAGAAATGGCGAGATGGCCGAAGCGGTTAGATTCGCTTCGACTCGCTGCACGGCGTTTTCACGCACCACCGGGCTGACGTGGATCGTCCGAAGAGTCCGCGGAATGCGAGCTTTCTTTCCCCTGGCATTTCCTTTTGAACTCCCCTTCACGGAGGTTCTGCTCTGGACGGCGTGGCCGCTTTTTCGCGCTCCCGTGGCAGACGTCTTGTGCGCCGATGCTACGGGACGGTGACCATGCGCAGGAGCAGACTTCACAGTCTTTTTTCCACTCGCAGCGATGGCAAAGGGAGTGAGACACGCCAACAGCAACGAAAGATACAGCTTCGAAAACTGGCCCGGTTGGAAGGTCATGGATGAGGAACCTGCTGCGGCATAGCCTGCGGTTCGGCTGCCGGTGGCGTTGGCGAAGGGAGAGCTTCCGACGGCTGAACTGTCGACGGCTGGGGTACCGATGCCGGAGCTGCCGGTGCGTGAGTTGCCGGTGCCTGAACTGCCCTGGTCTGCGGAGCCGGAGTCTTCGCGACCGGAACCGCATGTGCTGCTCGCGCGGTATAGCTGTCGTATCCGGCGTTAAGGTTCTTCACGAAGATCTGCGCGATGATGAATGCTCCCTGGGGCGTGGGGTGAATGAGGTCGCCTGCGACCAAACGAGGCTTGCCGGCGTACCAGCGCGACATCGTTCCGTCTCCGCCCATAGCATCAAAGGTATCGAAAAACGCGCAGTGTGTGTCGAAGGCGACACGTTTCTGGATGGCAACGATGCGCGGAATCGTCGCCATTGTGTTGATTTCGTCGATGCCGCTACGCTCGCCGCGGTCCATGGGGCTCATCACTAGAATTGAGACGTTCGGCAGCGCCTTCCGTATGCGCTGGATCGCCGTGCGAAGCTCGCCTTCATACTGTTTGTCGACGAACGAGCCAAAACTGCTCTCATTCGTTCCGTAGTTGATGACCACCAGCGCAGGCGCGTCGTGTTGCAACTCCGCCGCCCAGGTATCCGCGTTGAACCCGCGCGAGAGTACCGTCGTCGATGCCCCGTTGAGTCCAAGGCTGTTGTAGAGAACTCCTCGCGGCTTCTCGAAGGTCTCGCCGAACAGCTCCACATGACCGGTTCCCGCTTTGATGTCGACCGACCGGGTTCCGGCGGGTAAGGGAATTATTTGCCATGCCGGATGGCGAAAATCGGAGGCCGTATTGACGGTAGCCAGTGGCTGATTGTCGCCGCTATCGTCATTCGCCGTGACCAGCACGGTTCCGCCGTCAGGCTGCGCCAGAAAAGAAAGCTCCATCGCCGATTGCGCAGCGTCTTTCAGCGTGATGTGGCTCGCCGCACCGGTTGTCCCCTGGAAGTTCGCGCCGCCCACACCGTAACTCTCTGCGCGCATCTTGCCGACGGCGGTGGAAATATTCCAGCCATGCCCGGAGATATCCGTATCGCGATGCCCATACCAGGCCCACGGCTTCGCGATCAGCAAATAGCCGTGGCCGCCATCCCCAAACCTCTTCTGGAGCAACGCCCGGACATCCCCGGTAATCAGGTCGGCGGTCGTCGGCGAATCGCCATAATGCAGGATCGACACCCGTCCGGGTCGGGCCCCGCTACCCGCCGGGGCCTGTAGGCGAGCGAGCGCGGCAAAGAAGGAATCGAGCGCGCCGCTGTCGTCGAACAGATAGTCAGAGAGCGCGGGGCGACCGGTGACCTGATGGGCTTGCGCTGT
>JBDTDX010000432.1:0-2640 GCA_039922815.1 Granulicella sp. | reverse complement strand
TGGCCGCAGACGCAGTCATGCTTGGCATGGCCAATGCCAGCTCCAGCATGATCCTCCGCTGGAAGCTCCAGTTTGGCTGCGCCATTGCATGGTGGGTAGCAGCGGCCGTGGCACTGTTTGGCACGGTGGCACAAGGCTCAGTCGCCTTTCTCATTGCCATCTTCCTGTGTCAGATCGTCTTCGGCATCTACATGATGTTCTCCGAGGCGCGGAAGCGTGGGTCTCGCAGAAATCGGATGGTGCAGGAGGGACCCAGCCATGCCTGAGCTAGCATCCCCCCCGGCCGTTGAGAACCTGCCGGAACTCAATCCGATTATTCACGGCAAGCTCCGCCTTGCGTTGCTCTCCCTCCTTGCGGCCGTGGAAGAGGCGGAGTTCACCTGGCTTCGCGCTAAAACTCACTCCACAGACGGCAACCTGGGCGCGCAACTGCTGAAACTGGAAGAAGCGGGTTACGTGGCGATGGAGAAGAGATTCGTTTCCCGCAAGCCGCAAACCATGTACCGCATGACCACGTCCGGCCGCCAGGCATTGACGGAATACGTGCAGGCAT
Source organism: Granulicella sp. (assembly GCA_039922815.1). Classification (GTDB taxonomy): domain Bacteria; phylum Acidobacteriota; class Terriglobia; order Terriglobales; family Acidobacteriaceae; genus Edaphobacter. Next base: position 2,087 of record JBDTDX010000432.1, on the reverse strand, counting down.
TAAAAAAACTACTAGGCGTTGTGATGGACGCCTAGTAGCTGAAAGACTTGCAGAGCTTAGAGAATCAGGTGCTCCCTATTTGCTTTCGCAACAGGGGCAGTTCGGGCAAGTGCAGGCAGGGCCGCACTCACAGGCTGGTTCACAGGGGCAGATCGTCTTCTCGGTCGTTTGCATGGTCTTCTCCTTAGGAACGCAATCGTTGCGTTCAACAATGCTGACGCAGCAGCCTCGGCTACATTACACCGAATAGGAGATGAGCCTTCGCATCTGTTGCGCGTTTTCGATCGCCGCGCCCAAAGCAGTGTTATCAAAAATACACCAAACCTCCGCAGCCGCCGGTTGTGCAGCGAGGCTGGCCGCGAGCGACTCCAGAAACTCCTGCGCATAGCTGGAGTAGTAGATACGCGGCGATCCATGCAGGCGGTAGTAGCACAGTGCGGTGGAACCACCGGGAGTCGCAGCCTCTGGCACAGCCGCCGGATCAGCCGCAACGCGGGCTACGTTGAAGCTGCGGAGAAGATCTTCGGCCTCGCGCGTGAACCAGCTCGGATGCCTGGGCTCGAAGACAACGGCGGCAGTGTATCGCTCGCGCAGAAGGGTAAGAAAGCCAGCCGCGCGCGAGACCCGAAACACAGCCTTCGGAGGCAGTTGAAAGAGAAGCGGACCCAACTTGCTCCCAAGGTTTTGTACCTGTTCGAGAAAGCTGTCGAGCTGGGCCGGCGCGATATCCAGAGCAGCGTCGTGCGTGATGGCCTTGGGAGCCTTCACGGAAAACCGAAAGTCTTCAGGAACCGACGCCGCCCAGCGCTGCCACGTCGCAGGCCGATGAGGCCGATAGAATGACGAGTTGATCTCGCAGGCAGAGAAGGTTCGAGAGTAGCGCTCGATATGCGTTCCGGATTCCGCCGGAGCCGTGCGAGGAAAGCTCCATCCAGCGGTGCCGATGTAATGAAAATTTTTCAGAAAGCGTCCTCGTTCATTCGAAGCAAACTACCGAGCAAGTAAGATGCTTTCTCGCCTCCGCCAGTTTTGCTAGTATCCCGCTGCCTTTCCAAAGGCTCTCCGCGAATCATGCCCACCCAGCAACTCCCCCGTCTTCGGGTCCACCATAATCAACTCGCTGTCGCCCCACACGCCAGGGTTCTTCTCATCCGCAACCGCCATGCGATTGATCGTGTACCCCATCGCCTTCAGCTTCTCAGCAGCTGAGACTGGAAACTTCTTCTCCAGATCGAGCCGGTCCGGCAGGTACTGGTGATGGAAGCGCGGCGCATCCGCGGCCTGTTGAATATTCAGCCCGTTATCGACCACCGAAAGAAAATCATTCGCAACCGTCGTAATGATCGTCGAGCCGCCTGGCGAGCCCAGCACCAGCGCCAGCTTGCCATTCTTCGTCACAATCGTCGGCGTCATCGCCGAGAGCGGACGCTTGCCCGGCGCAATCGCATTCGCCGAGCTTTGAATCAGCCCATAGGTATTCGGCACGCCCACCTTCGATGTAAAGTCGTCCATCTCGTTGTTCATCAGGAATCCCAGCCCCTCCACCGTCACGCCCGAGCCGAACCCGCCGTTCAACGTATAGGTACTGGAGACGGCATTGCCGTCCTTATCAACCACGGAAAAATGTGTCGTCTCCGTAGACTCCTTGGCCCGAGCCTCCGCCGGTGGCGGCGGCAAATACCCCGCCGGCCGCACCAGATCCTTCGACGCCGTAGCCTGCACCGGATCGATCGACTTGCGCCACGCAGCCGCATACTTCGGATCAGCCATCTCCTTCAACGGCAGCTTATTAAAATCAGGGTCGCCAAGATAATCGCCGCGATCCTTGTACGCCCGGCGAAACGCCTCCGTAATGATGTGCACCTGTGCCGCGCTGCGATCCTCACCCAGCTTCGGCAGATCATACGTCGAAAGAATGTTGAGAATCTCCACCAGCACAATCCCGCCCGACGACGGCGGCGGCGCAGTCAGCAATTCGTAACCGTGATAGTGACCAATAATCGGCTCACGATCCTTCACCTCATAAGCCGCAAGATCCGCCTCCGTAATCAGCCCGCCCCCAGCCTTCTCAAACGCCGCAATCTGCT
>JBDTDX010000431.1:0-4096 GCA_039922815.1 Granulicella sp. | reverse complement strand
GCGATCAAGATCAACACGCCACTCGAACCATCCAAGATTGACTGGCTGTTAGCGGAGTTGGCGAAGACCGAACATCCGACCAGTTGTCCGCACGGCAGACCCATCGCTTTGCGGTATTCTTATAAGGACGTACAGAAAGCGTTCCAGCGCATCTAGTTGCATTGATCGGATGATCTGGCGAAACGCTCGTCCCTTGAAAATTTAGAAATATCCCTAGCTCGCGCGAAGGATTGCTGTCCCGCGTTTGTCCTGACAAAAACGCCCAGCAGGAAGGTAACACCCTTTGAGCACCTCGAGCACGAACCTCCCTACGGCTGACCAACTCGCCGCCTCCCGCCTTCTTCGCTGGCACCAGCAGGGCGAAGCTCTTCTCACGTTTGAGAACCTCCGTAGTTGGGTCAATGCGACGGGCTTGGTCCTGTTTACATCACGCTCGCAGCAGCTCCCCGCACCCGCACCCTCATTGGTCGAAGCCGTCCTCGGCGCTCCCAATGCAAATCCCGTTCTTGCCGATACCGAGCAGACGAAATCATTGTTGGCCCGCTTAATCGCGGAAGGGATTGCAGTGCCACTGAACCTTCTCGGCACGCCTGGCGAGACGCCAGACTTCATCGCCTCCGCTCCGGTTTTCTCCTACATCTTCACGCTGCGTGGCGACAAGGCATGGAAGCAGCCACCCGCAACCAGCGGTGCGGTCAAGGTTTCGCCGCTCGCTCTGGCCGCGTACACGCTCCTCTCCGAACGCATCACGATGAGCGCCTACGACCTGACCACGCAGCTTGGCAAAGAGGTCACCGAGTCGGCTGTTCTGCGCGCGCTCAACGAACTCTGGGTGAATCTGCGGGTGCTCCCGATTCCGCAACCCGATGGCCAGGCCACTCTGTGGGAGTTGACCAGCGGCCGCTTTACCAAGCTGATGAAGGCTGGCGCAAATGCTGGCCAGCCAAGCGCTCTTTCGGCGTTGATCAGTCTGTATCTCAACACCGCTATTGTCGCGACCGAAGAAGAGATCGAGACCTTCCTCTCGCCTCTTGCAGCCCGAAGTCGCATCCGCGATGTCGTCCATGCACTTATGTCGGCACGGCAGTTGGAGACGATCGCCATTGAAGGCAAGACCGTGCTGCATGTCGCGGGCGAGTTGCCCGGATTCCTCGCGCCCGAGGGCAGCATCCTCATCGATGCCCAAGCTGCGGACAGTGTGACTCCAGCAGCAGAGGGTGAAGGGGAAGCAGAGCCAACCGGAGATGCCCCCCACATCACCAAGTTTGTAGCAAAGCCGCGTAAGATCGGGACCGGCTTCGTCAAGAAGCCTTTCGTCAAGCCAGCGTTCGGCGCACGTCCCGCATATGGCGCGGATCGCGAACGCCGTTCCTTCCAGCGCGATAGCAAACCTTCTTCGGGAAGGCCCAGCTTCAACAAGCCCAGCTTTACCAAGCCCTGGCAGGAGGATAAGGCTGCCCGCCCCGCGGCATCCTCGAATCCGGCAGAAACCACTGAAGGAGCCGAGCAGATAACTCCACGTTTCGACACCCCAAAACCACGTTTTGACCGTGGTGGCGACCGCCCCTCGTTTGGTAGAAAGCCTGCATTTGGAAGCCGCCCGAGCTTTGGTGGCGATCGCGGTTCGCGGCCGTCCGGTGGCGGTTTCGCTGGCAGAAGCCGGGACTCTGGTGATTCTCGTCCGCCGCGCCGGGAGTTTACGCCGCGCACTGATGGCGACTCGCGTCCGCTGCGCAAAGCATTCGGGTCTTCGGCTGGATCAGGCCGTCCCCGAGAGGGTGGTTACGCAGGCAAGCCGTCGTTTGGTGGCGGCGATAGTCGTCCGCCGCGTCGTGATTTTGGCGACAGCCGCCCGCCCCGTAAAGACTTTGCACCGCGTTCGGATCGTGGCGGCAGTGGCGATGCCCGCCCTCCCCGTCGCGAATATGGCGCTCGTCCCGGTGGCGATCGTCCCTCGTTCGGCGGACCGCGCAAGCCGGGATCGTTCAGCGCAAGGCCGCAGAGCAGTTTCGGTGGTGATCGCAAACCGTTCACGCCGCGTGAGGGAGGAGCTTCGCGGTTTGACGGAAAGCCCGCTGGCGGTTCCGATCGCCGTGCACGTACCGATGGACCGCCATTCCGCAAGTTCGATGCGCCGCGTGGCGACCGTCCGGCGCGTCCGCGTCCCGAAGGCGGAAGCGGATTCGCGCCGCGACCCAGCAGCGGCTATGCAGGTAGGCCCAGTAGCGGCAAACCCAGCGGCGGTTATGCTGGGAAATCGAGTAGTGGCTATGTTGGTAAACCCAGCGGAGGGTTCGCGGGGAAGAAGCCATTCGGCAAGCCCGCCGGGAAGCTTGGCGCGGGGAAGCTGTCGAGTACCTTCGACAAGTTCAAGAACAACGCCAAGCCGTTCGGCAAGCGGCCTCCGTCGCGCAAGTTTCGTCCAGAGGAAGGTGAATCCAAAGCATGATCTCCGACTCGATCGAGCGTTCTGAAGCACCGAATCGCCAGCGGCCCGTTATTGCGATTGATGGGCCTGCGGGCGCGGGTAAATCGACTCTCGCCGCCCATCTGGCACGCCGGTTCGGCTTTTTGAACATCGAGACGGGGGCGATGTACCGGGCGCTGGCTCTGAAGGCGATCGAGAGCGATTACGCGTTCGACGAAGAAGAGCCACTGTTGGCTCTGGCAGCAAATACCCGGATTGCGCTTGAGCCACTGCTGGAGGGAAATCGTGTTCTGCTGGATGGAATCGATGTGAGCCGTCGGATTCGGGATCAAGACGTTACGTCGGGCGCATCGCAGATCTCCATCCATCCGCGGCTGCGAACCTGGATGGTCGATCAGCAGCGGGCGCTCGGTGCAGGGGGTGGCGTGGTGATGGAAGGCCGCGATATCGGTACGGCTGTGTTTCCGGACGCAGAGGTAAAGATCTTTCTCGACGCTGCGCCGGAGGTTCGAGGTAATCGACGGTTTCGGCAGGCGGTTCCGGTCGAGCATGCTCCTCCGCATGGACAGGCGGCTGACCCGTTGACGGCGGAAGAGCAGCGAACCGCCGAACTGGCCATGATTGCCGATCTGAAGGAGAGGGACCATCGCGATCGCACCCGTGCACAGTCTCCGCTACAGCCTGCGGAGGATGCCGTCATTCTGGACTCGACAGCCATGTCGCTGGACCAGGTGCTTGCCGAGGCGGAAGCGATCGTTCGCTCTCATCTTTCGGACCGACTGTGATGCGGGAGCGGCGCAACTGCCCTGAAATCAGTGCAAAATCGGTTGGCCAGTAAATATTTTTCTGTGGATTTTTTGTAGAGTCATGCTAATCTTTCTCATCGTTTGAGTCAGATTGGTTTTCTGCAACGAGCTGTATTGTACGAACCCCGATTTTGATCCAGCGGCAAATCCATCAGCAATAAAGGAACATTGATATGGAGCAGGGAACAGTAAAGTGGTTTAACGACGCTAAGGGGTTTGGATTCATCAGCCGTCAGAACGGCGAGGATGTTTTCGTACATTACTCGGCGATCAATTCGAACGGTTTCAAGAGCCTTCAAGAAGGTCAGGCGGTGCAGTTCAACGTGGTTAAGGGACCAAAGGGTTGGCAGGCTTCCGACGTGCAGCCTCTCTAATATTCACCGCGGACGATCGCGATCTAACCAGGTTTTGCGGGAGGGGCGGCTCAGGCTGTCCCTCTTTGCCGTTCGGCAGCCCAGATATTTTACTTGAATCGCTTGCCAGGCATGTTAGTATCAGGTTGTCGTTGGAAACAGATTGGTTTTCTGCAGTGGCTGTAGTATGTACGAACCCCGATTTGGATATAGCGTCAATTTTGCAGTAAATAAAGGAAGTAACAATATGGAGCAGGGAACAGTAAAGTGGTTTAACGACGCCAAGGGGTTTGGTTTCATCAGCCGTCAGAACGGCGAGGATGTGTTCGCACACTACTCGGCGATCGTTTCGAGCGGTTTCAAAAGCCTTCAAGAAGGTCAGGCCGTTCAGTTCAATGTGGTCAAGGGACCCAAGGGCTGGCAGGCTTCGGACATCCAGCCTCTCTAAGATTCACCGCACTATCTGATTTCGGGAGGGACGGCTTCGGCTGTCCCTTTCCACGTTTAAC
>JBDTDX010000430.1:0-5553 GCA_039922815.1 Granulicella sp. | reverse complement strand
GGATTTATAGCTTCAATGTTCAACACGATGTGTCAGGACTTATAGGGTTGATAGGCGGCCGCGATGCTTTCAACACCAAGCTGGATCACCTCTTTGTCGAGCAGTATGGGACTTCTAAATATCAATTTCTGGGCCAATTTCCGGACGCTACAGGTCTAGTGGGGTTGTATGCGCAAGGCAATGAGCCAAGCTTTCATATCCCTTACCTCTATGATTTTTCGGGCCAGCCCTGGAAGACACAACGCCGTGTGCGGCAACTGATGGATGTCTGGTACGGCGATGGTCCACTTGGCATTCCCGGGGATGATGATGGTGGGGAGACTTCTTCCTGGTATGTGCTGAGTGCTATGGGCTTTTATCCCGTTTGCCCAGGTAGCCCAGTGTATGAGATTGGTAGTCCGATTTTTGCTAAGAGCACAATTCGCATGGGCGGCGGGAAAGATTTCACTGTTATTGCGGATCAGGTTTCTGCGCAAAACAAATACATCCAATCCGCTGAGCTTAATGGCAAGGCACTTGATAAGCCGTGGTTTCAGCAATCGGATATAGCACAGGGTGGCACTTTGCGGTTCGTGATGGGTGACAGGCCGAATTTGAGCTGGGGTAGTTTGCCACAGGATGCCCCACCGTCCATGTCGAATGAAACTCCTTGAGCAGAGTTTAGATAAGATTTCTTCCTAACAATTCATAGGCCGACTCCATGTCTGTTACCGAGTTCTCCAAGCAAATACCAGCGCTCTTGAAGGAGATCCGTCATGTAAGAGTGACGGTCTTTGGCGATTTTTGTGTCGATGCTTACTGGACCCTATCCGAGGAAACTTCGGAGATATCGCTCGAGACAGGTCTTGCGGTGAAGCGCGTCAGTCAGCAGCGGTACTTCCTTGGAGGAGCTGGAAGTGTGCTGGCGAATCTTGCGGCGCTCGAAGTTGGCAAAATTCGCGCTGTCGGACTTGCGGGTACGGACCTGTTCGGAATACAGCTTCGCACTTTACTGACTGAAGCAGGGGCCAATCTAGCGGGGTTTGTTTCTGACGGTAGGGTCGACACAATGGTGTATGCGAAGCCATATCTCGGCGCGAGTGAGGACAACCGTATCGATTTTGGTGCCTTCAACTCTGTGCCACCTGATCTGCTGGAAAGGCTACTTCGCAATCTAGAGACTGCTGTGATGGACAGTGACGTCGTCGTCCTTAACCAACAGGTTGCTAGAGGAATATCTTCGCCGCTAGCCATTAAAGGTATCAATGAGATTATTGCGCGACATCCTAACACTGTTTTTTTGGTGGATGCGAGAGATCATGGCGCTCTGTATAAAGGAGCTTTGCTCAAGCTCAACATTCGGGAGGCGGCACAAAGGTCAGGTAAGGAACAAGGGGAAATTCCTGCGGAGGAGTGGGCCAAAGGTCTTGTCGTGCAGATCAGTGAAGAAACCGGCAGACCTACATTTCTGACCCGTGGTGAGGCAGGCATCGTCGTTTCTACTCATAACGGAGCGGTCGTCATTCCCGGCTTGAAAGTAGTTGGGCGCACCGACGCGGTGGGTGCAGGAGATGCGGTAGTAGCTGCACTTGCCGCCGCACTAGCTGCTGGCGCTTCTCCGGTGCTGGCGGCTACTTTGGCGAATATTGCTGCGATGGTCACGGTGAAGAAGATACAGACCACAGGCACGGCAACCGCAGCTGAGATACTTGCCGAGAATTAGAATGTAAGCTACATCTTTCATCCGGAGCTTGCTGACTCGGTCGTCAGACATGTTACATCCCTAAACTAATATTGAAATGGTCAATAGATTGCCATCTGAACTGACGATCAAGCATTGTATTTATGATGGAGTTCTTTCAGTCTTGCGCGAAGGCTGGAGCTAGTGATGGAGTCAATGATGGTGTGCGCAATTCTTGGAGCGCACTATGAGATTGTAGGTATCCCTGCATTTGAACGCGTGCTGGACGATGTGCCTGACGACATTTCTCGTTATTCGCCTGAAGTGGGTCGCTGATGAGTCTGGGGCTTTTAAAAATCACGATTCTAAGATAAAACCCTAAGATCTTTGGATTGGTAGCTCTCCATGTAGTGCGAATACGCTGCGATGCCGAGGTTGCCATAGAGGGGAAGCTGGTAGGCCAGAGCGGTGCTTTGGAGCCATTGGGCCAGGGCACCCATCAAGGGAGCCATCACAGCGCCTCCGATGATGGCCATGACGAGGAAGGAGCCTGCGATGTTTGTATTTGGTCCCAGATCTTTCAGGCCCATTGCGAAGATCGTTGGGAACATGAGCGAGAGGAAAAGACTCGTCAGCAGAATGGCTCCTAGTCCCACTTCATTATGCGCAACGATGCCTATAAAAAGTAGCGCGACATTGAGCAGACCATAGGTGGTCATGATTTTACTTGGCGAGAAGCGCCGCATGAGCGCGGTTGAGACGAAACGCCCAATTGCAAACAGGCCAATCGACAGAGCGAGCAACGTTCCCCCAAGACGATCCGTGGTGTGGGCGTACTCCTTGGCATACGGGATGAAGTAGCTCCAGATGCAGACTGACGATCCTGTGTAGAGAAATTGCGCAACCACAGCCAGCAGGAAATGTGGTTGGTGGAGAAGTGCGCGCCAATTGCCAATAGCCTCGGGCACTTGATCCCGATTGCGGGCGAGAACAGGGAAGCGAGTGAAGCTGATGACGACGGCCCAGACGAGCGCGAGTGCGCCGAGGACGAGATAAGGCGCGGCGACTCGCGTGGTTTCAGTGCGTAGATAAACGGCATACGTGCCAGCCGATTTCATCGCGGTCACTTGAGAATAGGTAAGCTCGACGCCTGAAAAGATGAAAGCCGTTCCTGCCAGAATGCCAACAATACAGCCCAGGGGATTGAAGGCTTGCGCAAGATTCAACCTTTGTTCGGAGGTTGTAGTCGAACCGAGTTGGGCGACAAATGGGTTGGAAGCCGTTTCGAGAAATGCGAGGCCGCTTGCCATAACAAACAGCGCAGAAAGAAAGAACCAGTATTTTTGATAGAGCGCTGCTGGCAGAAACAGGAAACATCCTGTTGCAAATAGAACGAGCCCAATCAGGATTCCCGGCCTGTAGCCGTATCGTTTCATAAGGATGCCTGCGGGCAAGGCAAGGACAAAATATCCGAGATAAAAAGCAGATTGCACAAGGCCAGCTTGAAACCGGCTGATCTCAAAACACTTGATAAATTGCCGGATCAGGACATCGTTCAGGCTGTTCGGAATGCCCCATAAAAAGAAGAGTCCCGTAACCAGGACGAAGGGCTTAATCGTACCGGCTGGCAAGAGCGAAGGCGAATCAGAGACTTGCAGATCAGTTGCAATGGGGCGTCGCTCGAATTCGGAAGCTTGCAGCACGCTTTGAAGCCTTTCCCGGATCGTTCGATGAGTAGCAACGCACCGATTGTTATCGTGTGCTGTCAACAATGGATAACCTTATCATCGTTTCCAAAGCTGCCCATAACGCGCTGTGTAGAATTTTTGGATAGGAGGATAATTTTGAATGTAGGAAGTGTGGGAGTGATATCCGACCCGCTGTGAAAGTCTCGCCGGAGATTTCCCCACCTGCGACAATTGATCCCTAGAAGTCCGATTGATTTGAATCGCTTTAGGCCGTTCTCTTAAACTGCAAATGTTTGCTATGGTGTCGAAGTGAAATCGTCCAAGTCATATTTGTTTTATTTTGTTCTTATCGGCTTCGCGCCACCACTGTTTGCGCAGTCCCCTCTGCCACTTGATACTGCTGCGAATGTAACGCGCCAGATTGCAAAGGTTGAGGTGGAAACCGCTGCAGGAAATACTCGTGTGCCTTTCCATGCCTCCTGGGACTCGCTCGCGCAATACCGAACGCCTGACTGGTTTCGGGACGCAAAGTTTGGCATATTTTTGCATTGGGGCGTCTACTCTGTGCCGGCGTTTGGGAATGAATGGTACTCCCGCAATATGTATGTTCCCGGTAATCCTGCGTATGAACATCACATCGCTACCTATGGGCCGCAAGCCAAGTTTGGTTACAAAGATTTTATTCCGAGGTTCAAAGCGGAAAATTTCAACCCTGATGCGTGGGTGAATCTTTTCGTCCAGGCTGGGGCGCGCTATGTGGTGCCTGTTGCTGAGCATTGCGATGGTTTCGCTATGTATGACTCCGACATCACTCCATGGAATGCGGTTCGCATGGGACCGCATCGTGACGTTGTTGGCGACCTGGCGGCTTCGACCAGGGCTCGAGGTCTCCACTTCGGCTTGTCCTCGCACACCGCAGAGCATTGGTGGTGGTATGGACGTGGGCGGTCGTTTCCTTCGGATGTTCGCGATGAGACGCCTGAGACCGCAAAGCTCTACGGGCCAGCGGCCTTTATGAATCTTCCTGGCGCCGACGGTGTGACTCAAGATAAGAAAGAGCCTAACCCCGACCACCTGGAACGCTGGCTGGCTCCTGACCAGCCATTCCTCGACAACTGGCTTGCGTTGTCGAGCGAGTTAGTTGATAAGTATCATCCTGATTTTGTTTATTTCGATTGGTGGATTGGTCAGCCTGCATTCAAGCCCGACCTTCAAAAATTTGCTGCTTACTACTACGATCGTTCGGCAGAGCGGCATCAACAGCCGGTACTTACTTATAAGCAGGAGTCCATGCCTGCGAATGTTGCCACGCTTGATATCGAGCGCGGCAAACTTGACACTCTCCGTCTGCTCCCCTGGCAGACCGACACCTCGATCTCTGTTCACTCATGGGGATACGTGGAGCACGACGAGTATCGCAGCGCCAAGTCGCTCATTCATCAACTTGTCGACACTGTTTCCAAAAACGGCAACCTTCTCCTCAATGTGGGACCTAAATCCGACGGGACGATACCGGAAGAGGCTCGCACCGTCCTGATCCAGATGGGAGAGTGGCTACGCATTAATGGAGAAGCTATCTATGGCTCGCGGCCTTTCACCGTTTTTGGCGAAGGCCCGACTTTGGCGGCTAAAAACTCCACTGAGAAAGATAAAGACATTCAGGTTTACACCCCTGAAGACATTCGCTATACCACTTCACATTCGGGTTCTACTCTCTATGCCACAGCCCTTGGCTGGCCTACGGACGGTAGCTTAACCCTCCATACGCTTTACAGAGGCAATCCCTATTTGCCTGCGCCTGTCTGCTCGGTTCGTCTCCTGGGTACCGGGCAGGTGATTCCGTTCGAGCAAAAACCTGACGGGCTTCATCTGAAGCTTGCAGCTACTGCACCAGACGCTTTGCCTGCGGATGTAGCTTACGTCTTTGTCATTCCGGAAAGGTGTTCTGAGGCAGCTCGTCGCTGATCATTGGGATCAAACTTGGAACGCAGTATTGCGAAGGGTGAACGCAAGTGAGTTAAAAAATTTTTGCGGAGACCGCAATGCTTCTTGCGATCTCCGCGTCAAAAAAAACAATTAGCCAAGCTCTTCCAGGCTATTCACTCCGAATTTCAAGTACCAGGGGCTTGCTGCCTTCAGTGCTTTGTTGACGTTGGAGATATTTTCAACGCCTGTGGTTTCGAGCCAGTCGCGGAAGGCTGTTGC
>JBDTDX010000429.1:0-4347 GCA_039922815.1 Granulicella sp. | reverse complement strand
CCTTGATCGGCGGATGTGTGGAGAAGAGGTTGCCGATACCGCCAACACCGAGCAGCGGAGCAACGATGAAAAGGTGCGCAGTCGAGGGTGAGGCCGCCATGGGGATGCGGCGGGAGTAGTTGTCGAGCTTCTGGAGCGCGCGCGCGAGGGCGTAAGGATTGCCGGTGAGCGCGGCTCCGCTGGCATCTGCCTCGTATTCGCGAGAGCGCGAGACGGCGAGTTGGATGAGGGACGCGGCGATGGGCGCGAGGATAATCATGAAGAGACCGCCGTTGCCGCCACGATCACGGCTATTACTTCCGCCGCCGCCGAAGAGGGAAGCGAAGTATCCCATGCGGGCGATCATGGTGATCGCTCCGGCGAGCGTGGCGGCGATGGAGCTGGTGAGGATGTCGCGATTTTTGACGTGGCCTAGCTCGTGGGCGAGAACGCCTTCGAGTTCTTCGTCGTCGAGCAGCTGCAGGATGCCGTGGGTCACGGCAACCGACGCGTGCTGCGGATTGCGGCCGGTGGCGAAGGCGTTTGGCGACTCCGTTGGCAGGATGTAGATCTTCGGCATGGGCAGGCCCTGCTTGGCGGTAAGCCGCTCCACAACCTCGTAGGCACGGGGTAGTTCGGCGCGCGTGACCGGCTGGGCGTGATACATCGCGAGGGCGAGCTTATCCGAATAAAAGTAGCTGCCAAAGTTGAACGCGACCGAGAGCAGCAGCGCCAACAACATCCCGTTCTGGCCGCCGACACGATCACCGACAAAGAGAAAGAACAGCGTGAGCGTAACGAGCAACAGGGTCGATTTGAAGGTGTTCATGCGGCGCTTACCTGCTCTCCGGCTACGAAATATCTTTCGGGGCCTGAGGATTAGACGCTACAGCGGGAGCTTCGATGCGAGCCAGGGCGTGGCGCAGCACGGTTTCCAGGGCGGACTTCCGCTCCGTGTATTCCGCGTCGGTCAGTTTGCCCTGGAGGTGTTCGGTTTCGAGTGCGAAGAGCTCGTCCTTGAGGGTCTGCAAGAGTGCACCGGGACCGGAGGGAGCTGCTGTGGGTGGAACCGCGGCAGTGGCCGTCGATTCATTTCCCGAACCCTTCATCATGAAACCTGCACCGGCTGACAGCGCCAGCCCAAGGCCGCCGAGGATCCACCATTTGTATTTGGACCAGGGATCGTTTGCGCCTTCGGGATCGATGGGGATGCCGAGACCGCCGCCGGGGCGTGTGTCGGCGGCTGCGGCGTTGGGGGCGGACTGGGTGGCGTCGCTGGCTGCTCCGCCAGCGGCTGCTGCGCCCGTACCGGGAGCGGGGTCACGAGGAAGTTGACCCTCGCCCGAAACGGTGAAGTCCATTGGCTGTGACGGCACTACGTTGCGCGCAACGTAGGTCTGGGCGTTCAACTCTTCGGTCACGGGCGAGTAGGAAGCAGATTTTCCAGCTTCGAACTTCATGCTCTTCGGCATCATCAGGGCGACGGTGTCGGTTGGCAGCACAAGGCGCGGCTCGAACTTGAAGCTGCCGGTGTAGGCGAGCTTGTAAGTGATCTGGAAGCGCGTCTCTCCGGGGCTGAGCGGGAAGACGAAGGCGTAGTGATTGGGAGCATCCTTGAGCGGGACGGGAGCAGTCTGAACGGGCATTCCCCCCGGCCTGAGTGCTGCGGAGCCTTCAACGACCGCACCGGCGGGAAGGTAGAACTCAAAGGAGCGATCGCTGAACTGCGTCATCAGCGGCTTCGAGTCGTTCTTCACGAAGAAGTTTTCGATGACGCGGAGACCGCCGCCGCCGGGGTCCGACTGGATGCGCATCACGAGCGCCTCGCCGGTGACGCCGTTAACGTGCGGCGCGCTGTTGTAGACCTCGACCTCGACCGATTGCGTGCCGGGAGGCGCCTGGCGGAAGTAGTCCGCCTTATCGTGGGTAACGCGCACGAGATGAATGCCATTGTCGGGGGCATTGAGGGTGAAGTTGCCGTGCGCGTCGGTCTTGGTGCGCGCTATCTCCTGCATACCCTGGCTTAGCTGGAGCAGAACGACGACGTCGCCGGCGGAGGGCTTGTCGGTCGTTTTATTGATTACGATTCCGGTGAGCGGAGCGGCCAGAGCAACGGTTGAAAGAGCCACCAGAGCGGCAGCGGAGAGTACCAGTAAGGAGCTTTTACGAAGTCGGGAGGTCACGGATTAAGTCTACTGCAATCAGAATGACTGCATGGGGCTAACGGCTAGGTTTTCGCGCGGCCGAGAATGCCGCGGCTTGCAAGAAGTTCCAGCTCGGCGATGACCGACGCAGCTTCATCCTCAAGCGAGGAGCGCTGGCTGGTGTAGTCCTGCTCGGGATATTTTCCGGCGAGATATTCGAAGTTCAGGTCGCGGAGGTTCTCGTAGATGACCTCTTTGCGCTCGCGGAGATAGTCCACGCGGGTCTTGTCGCGCTGGCGGAAGAGATGCTTTTCGGGCCAGAAAATGTACACGAAAAGAATGATTGTGATGAACGCGCCGGCCAGGATTCCCATCAGTACTCTGTCTCCCGTCGAATGCGTTCGCGCAGGGCGTCTGCTGCTGGATTGCCCGGTCCTGCGGGGGGCAGCGGAGCGCCCTGGACCGTCCGCAGCTTCCAGACGCGGACGACGACTGCGGTGCCAATGGTGGCGAGGAAGAAGATCGCGAGGGGCATGATCCAGGCGACGTTGTCGAAGCCGCCACGCATGGGAGCTGCAAGGACGATGGCTCCATACTTTGCGATGAACCAGTTTTGAATGGAGGTGTCATTGCTGCCGGTAGCAATCTGCGCTTCGAGCTCATTGATCATCGGCCCGGAGACGGGGCAGCCGACGTGATTGCACTCCATGAGAATCTGGCCGCAGCCACAGGTGCAGATCATGCCGTGCCCAAGCTTGTTCAAGCGTGAGGCAGGGGTGCTTGCGCCGAGCATGACGACCATGAGACAGCAGAGGGTCGCGGTCTGTATCCAGCGGTTGCGAAGGAGCCTATGCATGATGAACCTCGGGTTCGAGCTCGGGTTCATCGAGGACGACCCGTGCCGGAGCTGTGTTCGAGGGAGACTTTGCGAGGTTGGGTACGAGTGCAACGAAGGTGCCTATGACGATGATGACGACACCGATCCAGATCCAGGCCATTAGCGGATTGATGAAGGCCTTGATGATGGGTTTATCGGTGTCGGGATTTTTGCCTTCATAGATAACGTAGAGATCGCTGGCCAGAGTAGAACGGTTGGCGACCATGGTGGCCTGCGTCTGGCTAGCGTGGTAGAAACGCAGCTCGGGAGTGAGTTGGGTAATTTTCTTCGAGCTGCTGCCCTTGTAGACGTCGAGGAGAGCGTATTCGGTGTCGAAGTTGGCGTTTGAATCCTGCGTATAGCTTTGGCAGACGAGGCGGAATGGCCCTAGCTGGAGAGTGTCGCCGAAGCCCATCTCCTGCTCATGCGACTGGTTGAATGCGCCGCCCGCGATTCCGATGAACATGACGACGATGCCGAAGTGAACGATGTAGCCGCCATAACGCCGGGTGTTGCGACGAATCAGAAGGAGCGTGCTGGCAAAGAGGTTTTTCCTGGTTTGAGTGCGGACCACATTTGCGCCACGGAGGAACTCGGCGACAATCGCGGTGATGACACCGGCAGCGAGCGAGAAGGCCATGAGCGAGAAGATCGTCGACTCCATGCCATCGCCATCTTTCCAGGGCTGATCGACGAACACGAGAAGAACAATCAGCATGATGAAGAAGGCGGCGGTGGGCAGGATGAAGTTGCGCCGGATGGAACGCAGCGAGGTTGAGCGCCATGCCAGCAGCGGGCCGATGCCGGTAAGGAAGATGAGGAACAGTCCAATGGGAATGTTGACGCGGTTGTAGAAGGGTGCGCCGACGGTGACCTTCGAGCCTTGCACATACTCGGAGAGGATCGGGAAGAGCGTTCCCCAGAGGATGGTGAAGCAGGCTGCCAGCAGGATGAGGTTGTTGAAGAGGAAGCTGGACTCACGGGAGACGATCGATTCGAGCTTGTTTTCTGACTTGAGATGGTCTCTTTGCTTGAAGAAGGTGAGCAGGCAGACCGCGAAGACGATCAGGATAAATCCGTAGAACCAGTTGCCGATGTCAGACGAAGCGAAGGCGTGGACGGAACTGATGATGCCGGAGCGGGTGAGCAGCGTCCCCAGGATCGTCAGCATGAAGGTGGAGAAGATGAGCCAGACGTTCCAGCTCTTCATCATGCCGCGTTTCTCCTGCATCATGACGGAGTGCAGGAAGGCGGTGCCGGTGAGCCAGGGCATCAGGGAGGCATTTTCAACCGGGTCCCAGCCCCAGTAGCCGCCCCAGCCGAGGACGTTGTAGGCCCAGTGCGCGC
>JBDTDX010000428.1:0-6221 GCA_039922815.1 Granulicella sp. | reverse complement strand
GCAGCTTCCATCGCATGCCTGTTCGCGGTCACGGTGAAATCGAGAAAGGCTTCATTCTGAAACGGCAAGAGCGAAGCAAGCAGCGCGGAGGCGTTCGACATATCCTTCATTTTACTGCGATCGATCCTGAGTTTCTTTGCATCGCACCCGTTGACGCAACGCAAGAAGAAAATTTCTATGCAAATTGCCATTCATTGATATTCGCCACGCACAGGAATAAGTACGATTGGCTCAGAGGCTTTTATGAAACGTACTCGAAGCAGGCGCGATTTCCTCCGATTGGCCGCAACTTCCGCAACGGCTGCAGGCGCAATCACGATGTTGCCGCCAAGCATCGCCCGGGCATTGGCCATTCCCGCCGATCGTCGAACCGGCACCATCATGGATGTGCAACACGTCGTCATTCTCATGCAGGAGAACCGATCGTTCGATCATTATTTCGGCAGCATGCGCGGCGTACGCGGCTTCAACGATCCCCGCCCCGTCCATCTGGCCAATGGCAAGCCGGTCTGGTATCAACCCACGGCCACAACCAAAACAGCGAAGTTTCACTCTCGCGGCCTGGCTGAAAACGCGACCCACGTGCTTCCCTTTTATCTCGATCCCGACCACACCACCGAACACACCATCGGCGGAGATCATGGTTGGAGCAGCGGACATCTCGCCTGGAATCACGGGAAATATGACCAATGGGTCAATCAGAAGCAAGACGTCATCACCATGGGTTATCTCAAGCGAAAGGATGTCAGTTTCCATTACGCCCTTGCCGACGCCTTCACGGTCTGCGACGCTTACTTCTGCTCGATTCACGCCAACACCGTAACCAATCGAATCGTTCTCTGGTCCGGCACCCTCGATCCCCGGAATGCCTATGGCAAAAAGAAGAATGGCCCAGGGTTAGAAGAGCGAAACGAAAAGGACGGATATACCTGGACCACCTACCCCGAACGTCTCGAAAAAAACAACATAAGCTGGAAGGTCTATCAAGGTGGCACCGGAGAACCCGATACGCCTACGGATAACTACACCGACAATGCCCTTGAGTTTTTCGCGCAGTATCAGGTCAAAGAAGGAGCTCATCCAAACTCCGCTCTGGTCAAAAAAGGGGCCTCGAACTACACGCTGGACGAGCTCCGCAAAGATGTCGTTGGAGGGAACCTCCCACAAGTCTCCTGGGTCGTGGCTCCCTATAAATATTCAGAGCACCCTGAAGCTTCCCCCAGCGATGGCGCCCACTATGTCAACACGATGCTCGAAGCACTTACTGCCGATCCAGAGGTCTGGAGTAAGACCGTACTTATCCTTAACTATGACGAGAACGATGCGTTCTTCGATCATGTTGTTCCGCCCATGCCTCCGCCCACGCAGCGACAGAACGGCGAGGGCCTCGTCTCCGACAATCTGGTCGACAGTCTGAAGGATGAGTTCCTCGACACCGACATATACCACCACCAACTGCATCCCCTGATCCCCGGTGCCGATCCCAAAGGACGGCAACCCCTGGGTCTCGGGCCACGTCTCCCCATGCTCATCGTCTCCCCGTGGACCAAGGGTGGATGGGTCTGTTCGCAGGTCTTCGATCACACCTCCGTCCTCCAGTTTCTGGAGTCCAGGTTCGGAGTAGCCGAGCCGAATATAAGTCAGTGGCGCAGGGCCGTCTGCGGCGACCTGACCTCGGCATTCGATTTTTCCAGCACACCGGATAGCGCAACCAACCGGTTCTCTGTCCCTCCACCGAAAACCACGAAAGATGAGCTTCCCCGTGTCCCCGCCGTGCAAGTCATGCCGTCACAGGAACCCGGCACCCGGTCGGCGCGGCCATTGCCCTACACCCTCTTCACCGACGCCCATATCGATCTGGCCAATAAGAAATTCTGGATTGATATCGTCAATGCCGGCAGCGCGGGAGCAGCTTTCTATATTTACAGCACCGGAAAACCACAACAAAACCCGCGTCGCTACACGGTTTCCGCATCGCAGCAACTTAGTGACTACTGGCCTCTATCGCATCTGGAAGAGGGCTGCAAGCTTTCAGTCCATGGCCCGAATGGCTATCTCTCTGAATTCTCCGTCGACCCATCTTTCCTGCACACGCAGGAAGCTTTGCCGGAAATAAAACTACGGCATGATGTGCCGACCGGAAATCTACTTCTCACGCTTCGCAATACCGGAGAGAAGCTCTGCAACCTACAAATAGTTAACCAGTACGAAACCGCCAACGCTCGCAACTACGATATAGCTGCCGGCCAGGTAGTTGAAGATAAGTGGCCTACAGCAGCTACTGGCGGCTGGTTTGATCTGAACGTCACCCAGAAATCATCCCCCGGCTATCTCTCCAGATTCGCCGGCCATCTTGAAGATGGAAAACCCACCACCAGCGATCCAGCGGTATTCCAGGACGCAGTCGTCTAACTCCCCAAAGCGTCCACTAGCCCTGAATTATTTTCTCGGTCGACTTCGACATCTGTGCCGTGCGTTCGAGCTTGTCCCATGCAAAAGGCTTTCCATCAATGGCACGCTTTACCGTCTTCAAAAGCACGACGGAGAAGACCTGCCGATAGCTGAAACGCTGGATCCAGATATGGAAGAGAAGCCAGCCATCGCCCTTGCTGGCAGGGTGTTTTCGCTCAAGTGCAAAGGCCAGCGCCGACGCCACAAAATCGATCACCAGGAAGGCTAAGAAGAACGTTAGCAACTTATAAAAGCTAGCTGTCGAGGTCGTCTCTGGATGGAAGTGTTTATCGATGAAATAGTGAATCACCCCGAACACAAACATAAGGTCGATCAACGGCGACACCAGCGGCAGCAGTATCTGAAAGATAAGAATATTGGGCAGAGCGAACAATCCCATCGCACGATGTTTTGTGATGGCGCCACGGTGTTTGAAGATAGCCTGCAGGATGCCGAAGGACCAGCGGAAACGCTGCCGCATCAAACCATCCATATCAACAGGTGCCTCGGTGAAGGCCAGTGCGCGGTCCTCGTAGATCACGCTGTAGCCCTGTTCCAGGACGTTCATCGTCAGGTCGGCGTCTTCGGCGACCGTATTCGTGTGGTAGCCATTTCCAGCGCGCACAGCAGACGTCCGCCACGCGCCGATAGCCCCTGGAACCACCATGACAACATCAAAAAGGTCCAGCGCTCGACGCTCAAAATTCTGGCTTGTGATGTACTCGAGCGCCTGCCAACGCGTCCATAAATTCACGCGGTTGCCAACCTTAGCATTTCCCGCAACTGCGCCGATCTTCGGATTTGCGAAGTGGGGAACAAGGTTGGTAATCGCATCATGCGCGATCACGCCATCCGCGTCGATGCCAACATAAATCTCCTCGTCCATATGTTCAAGCGCATAGTTCAGCGCGTCGGCTTTGCCCCCGTTTGGCTTGGTAAGCACAGTAAGTCGCCCGGATGCGACATCGGCTGGATACGCCTCGCGCGCAGTGTCGTAAGTGCGATCCGTCGATCCATCATCGATAACAATGACGCGGATATTCTTGTAGTTCGACATCATCACCGAGCGAATAGTCCGCACTATCACCTTCTCCTCGTTATAGGCCGGAATAAGCACGGCTACGCGCGGCCGATAGTCAGGTGTGGCAAAGTTCTTGCGTTTGCGGAAGCGGTCGATGATGGCAAACAGACCGATGATAATCAGACGCCCGCTCATCAGCACATCCCCAACGAAGAAGACGCCGATGACGAAGTTGTTAAAGAATCCAATGAAGAAGAAGGCAATCGAGTCGATGCGTGCCTGCCAGAGTTGATGCGGTGTCAGTCTTGGCATCACCTCATCGCGTGTTTTGCCTAATAGTTCTGAGACAGGCACAATCTGATAACCGTGCGCGCGAAGCTCCTGGATCAGCATCGGAAGCGCTGCAATGGTTGCGGAACGGTCTCCGCCGCCATCATGCAGAAGAATGATCGAACCCCTCATCCATGGCTTCTGATCCATCATGGCCATCTGTTCGAAGACGCTGTCCGTAATCTCCTTGGGCGTTTTGCGCGGATGCTCGTCCCAGTCGTTGGTGTCAATCTTGTTGCCAATAATTACGTACCCGTACCCCTCAATACGGTCGACCGGCGCGGCCTGGTCGTTGGTATCCGGCTCCTGATCAATCGAGTACGGTGGCCGAAAGTAAAGCGGCTGCACGCCAAGCTTCGCAGCGAAGAGCCGCTCCGTCAGGTTCAGTTGTAAGTCGACCTGCTTTTTCGAAATTTCGCTGATATCCGGATGGGTATAGGTGTGATTGCCAATCTCATGGCCTTCGCGATAAACCCGCTGCATCACACCAATGTGATCCTGCGCCTCTTCGCCAATCATGAAGAAGGTGCCAACAACGTTGAACTTCTTGAGAATGTCGAGAATGCGTGGCGTCCACGTCGGGTCGGGTCCGTCATCGAAGCTGAGCGCAACCTTCTTGGGCTCGTACCCATACTGCTCAACCGTGTACGACAGCGGATACGACTGCATCGATTCCTGGGTGATGGTGCGCGAACCCTCCGGCACCGATTTATCGTCATCCATCGTGACGATACGATGACCTGTCTGCGGCTTGCGCGTGACGCGCAGGATATCGCCGTAGCCTTCTGTATCCACGTCGTAGCCCGGATCGACCGAAGCAAGATCCTTGACCGGATCGCCATGCCCGGGACGATCCCAGATCTTCCACAGTGAATTATCTTCGGAGCCAAGTTGCCAGAGCGCGAACGTCTGAATCCCCAGAGCCTGCGCAGCTCGCATCTGATTCAGAACCGTGACCGCATCGAGAAACCAGACCTGGTGACGTACATGCGCATCGTTGTCGTCGTAGGCAAAGTGAACATTCTGCGAATCGTCGTCCAGATCGATCTGCGATTCGGAATCGAAGGCCGCCTGCCACGCATCCTGAGTGGAAAGATTCCTCGAGTAAAGAACCTTCGGCGCAGCGGCCGGCCGTTTCTTATGGCCCCTGGTTGCCGGCACGGCATCCGGCCTGCTCATCGTCCAGTCCCAGCCATAACTGCCCAGCGCGCAGATGATCTTTTCTTTGGGCACTTGCTTCAGCAGACTCTTCAGGTTATCGACAAACCAGTCCTGCGCCGCAACGGGGCCAGGTTCGCTTCCATCCTGGTGCTGGTCGTAGTTCATCAGCAGCAGTCCATCCGAATTGTCGGCGAGATACTTCATATCGAAGTCATCATTGCGAACCGGTACGTTCACATACAACCGCAAATTGCGGGGATGGAAGTCAGCGTAAAGAGCCGCGATCAGCGCGTTAAACCCAGGCTGCGCTTCCGTTGGAATATCTTCGAAGTCAATTGAAATCCCACGATAGCTGGGATTCTTTGCAAGAAACACATCCATCTGATTGACGAAGTTCTGCCGCGCCACCGGGTTCGACAGCATGTCGCCAATCGCGGGTAAGAACTGGTTGGTAATCGGGCTATAGTTATTGACCAGCGGAAAAACTTCTGTGTCTTCGTGAGTCGCAGCGATCGTGCGAGCCACTTTATCTTCGCGGTCAACACCGTGAACGCCACTTGCGTCAATGACCGGATAAGGCCGATTATCCAGCGAATAAGCGGTCAGCCCGCCATCGGGCGTGACCACATGCAACCACTCCGGGAATAGCAGGTCGATCTGATGAATATGTTGCTTCAGCGAAGAATAGCTGGCCGGATCATCCTCAACGTAATAAGCAGCACGCAGTCCTTCACCCGAGTTCAGCGGGATCTCAGACGGCTTGCGATTCGTCCGCCGATGCCCGGCACGACGAAGCTTTGCCCGCGCCGCCTCCGGAGTCTGCGTGTTTGCAAGCGTTTTGAAGTTTCGCTTTTGCGCTGGCAGTAGCAACTCTGGCAGACGCTTGGTTCGCAGCAGTCCAATCACGAAAATTACGCCGACAATCAGGCCGAACAGCGCAAGCACATCGAAGATTCTCCGCAGACGCTTCCATCGCTTCCGCTGCGGGTCGTAGAAAACTGGTTGATTCATGGATACCGGGAGAATGCCTCGCTGTGCTAATCGTATGCAGCAGGATGCTCCGCGTCAACGAACCGCGCCAGCAGCCCCACTTCGCAGTATGATGCAGAAACCAATGGACAAACGGCGAACTGGAAACTGGCTCGCAATAGCGGCTGCGCTGGCGGCAGGACTCGCCCTGCGAATCTGGTTCATCGTGCACGTGGCAAGGATCGCCGGCGACTCCCTGATCTACGGCGAGATCGCCAAAAACTGGCTG
>JBDTDX010000427.1:0-11818 GCA_039922815.1 Granulicella sp. | reverse complement strand
CAGCCGCCTCAGGCGAGTCCTGCCGCGCATCGCGCTGTGCGACGACCAAAATCGTTTTCTCTTCGCCCAGCGACTGGATCAACTGGATGGAGCTGTCGCGGCCTACCGTCAGCGGCAGCACCGCATGGGGGAACAACACCGTATCCCGTACCGGAAGAACAGGAATAGGGCGCGATTCAGTGGAACTATCGGTATTCCCATCGTTCGCCTGTGAAGCTTTTGGCTGGATTACACTGACAAAGTCGTTTGGCATTGAGTGTCCTTCTATCAGATTTCATGCTATTCGATGCAGCAAGTCAACCAGAAGTCGCAAGCTCATCTTCGTTAGACGCAGTCTCGGGTCATTCCTCCAGTCATCGGCCTCAGATACGTTCCCTTCAACCCGCTCGAAATCCCTACCCGCAATCGTCAACGAAGACTACACTGGGCGCCATGAAGCGTCCTGCCGGACTGATCCTCTCTGCCATCGCCCTCGGGTTTGTCGCTCTCGGATTATTGCTGGGAGCCGCTCTCATTGGATTTTCCTTATATCTCATCAAGACGCATCCAGCAACGCGGCCTGTACCCCCAGGCACGGTTTCCTCGCTCGTGGCTTTAGCCGTGGTCTTGTTAGCCTGCGCGGCTTGGGCTATCAGCACGCTGATCGGGCTCCTGTTCCTCCGTCCCTGGGCACGAAACTCGATCATCGCCATCGGCGGCCTGACCGCAGTCTGGGGAGCCGTCTCTTGCGTCGGATGTATTGCCGTTGCCCTCTTTGGCCCAAAGCTCATCCCAGCAACCTCACACCAGGCGGGGGCCGTCCACGTGATGTGGGCAATCATGCTGGGGATCGGGTTCTTTTACGCGGTCTTAGCCACAATCGGAACAACATGGATCATTTACTTCACCCGTTTGGCCACACGTCAGATCTTCGTTCCCCGAGACCGCATCGACCCGGCCACTGGGCTGCCCCTGCCGCAACTACCCGCCTCCCGCCGCCCGATCGTGATTACCATGCTCGGAGTCCTCTTCCTGATCGGAGCAGCTTCCTGCCTGTTCCTTGCCTTCCAGCCCACGCCCGCTTTTTTCTTTGGAGTCATCCTCACCGGTGTCGGCGAACATCTTTCCTACGGATGTCTTGCCATCATCAACCTCGTAATCGGCATCTTTCTCTTGCGTCTTCACCCAGCCGCTCGCCTCGCGACCATCGCGTTCCTCGGAATGGGCTGCGTCAACATTCTCCTTAGCCTGCTTCCCTGGTACCAGCGGCAAATGCAGGCATTCCTGCAACTACGTCTCGCGCTGCAGCCTCCACCACCAAATTTGTCATTGCCTGTTATCCGTCACATCACGACCGAAATCCTCCCCTATGTCAGCGCATTTAACTTGATTGTGTATGGCCTCCTGTTCTGGCTTCTGCACCGCTACCGCACCGCCTTCAATCCGCCGCCGGCCATTCCCTCGTTTACCGAACCGCTTTAGCTGGCCGCGACATACCGTCCAAGCTCCTTCACCATGCGGCAATGCGCACGGAGTGCGGCCACAGCCGCATCGGCATTCTCAATCGCTGGAAACCGCACATCAACATAAAAAACATACTCCCACGGACTTCCCGGAACGGGTCGCGACTCGATCTTGGTCAGATCGACATTCTCCGCATTCAGCCGTTCGAGCGCGGCGACCAGTGACCCCGGACGATGTTCAATCGCAAAGGCGAGGCTCATCTTGTTCGGAGCTACCTCGCTGGCCGAAGTTGCCGCACTGTCAGGCACAATCAGATGGAAGCGCGTGAAGTTCGCAGCGTGATCCTCTACACCGGGCATCAGCACCTCCGCGCCATACTCGGTCGCAGCCAGCGCCGGAGCCAGACCTGCTGCATCGCGAAGACCGGCCTCCATCACATGTTTCACGCTGCCGGCGGTGTCGTAGAAAGGAATAACCTCCAACTGACGATGCTGATTCAGAAAATGCCGGCACTGCGCCAGCGCCACCGGATGCGACATGATCCTGCGAAGATCCTCAAAACGCACGCCAGGCATGGCAATCACGTTGTGCCGGATGTGCATCAGGCTCTCCCGCTCGATTCTGACGGGGTGCTCAAGGAGCAGGTCATAGTGCTCAGCCACCGAACCATGCAGGCTGTTCTCGATCGGCAGCACCGCACCGTCAACTTCACCATCTACCAGACGGTCGAAGACCTGTGCCGACACACTACAAGCAACAATCTCGATCGAACCCGCCTCCGCACCCAGCATGGCAAGTGCCGCCATATGGCTGTTTGAGCCGAGCTCTCCTTGGATGGCAATCTTCATCGTAAAAACCACCCACCTTCATATTTTTGCGGCATTGGCAACCTCATTCCTGTACACGGCAACTTACTTTGAAGGCCACAACGGGCCCTGAACTACCAAGCTTAAGGCATATTTCAATTGCCGACAGCCCTCAGGAGAAAACATAAATGCTTTGGACTATCACGATCATCCTTGTCGTTCTATGGCTGGTGGGGCTCGTTACCAGTTACACCCTTGGCGGGTGGATTCACATCCTGCTCGTCCTCGCCATTATCGTGCTTATCTTCAACCTGCTTTCTGGCAGACGAGCACTCTAGTTCTCCGCCGAGCACTCTAGCTTCTGGAAGAGAACTCCACCTCGCTGCCAGACAGGTCTATTCCTGTCTGGCAGCGAACATCACCGTCTTCAAGTATCCCGGGAGCATTTTATGAATGAATCAAACGTGAGTGGCAAGTTCGACCAAGTAAAGGGCAAGATCAAGGAAGGCATTGGAGAAGCGGTCGGCAATGACAAGCTAGCCAACGAAGGCGCCGCAGACCAGGTAAAAGGCCACGCGAAAGAGGCGTGGGGCAACGTCAAGGACGCAGCATCAGACCTCCACGACTCAGCCAGCGAAGATTCTCAAGCCCGCGCCGATGAGGCGAAGTTGCATGCCGAACGCAAGAGCAGCGACGCACGGGATTCCGTCACCTCCGCTGCCGAACATGCCAAAGACAGCATCAACCGCGGCCTTGACCATCTGACCGGCAAAGACAAGGCATAGTGTGTCGTTATTTCGCGGTACAGAAAGGCCCGCCATATTCGGCGGGCCTTTCTGTTACTTCACAAAGATCCGATCAGCCGCAATGAAGAGAAAAAAGACGACCGAGATAACGCCATTCAATGTAAAGAACGCCGCATTCATCCGGCCCAGCTTGTGGGGAGAGATGATGCTGTGTTCGTAAAGTAGAAGCAGCGCCACGACGCCAAGCCCCGCCACCGACAGCCATCCCAAGCCGAAGAGTCGCACAAACCACAGCAGCAGCCCCATCATGGCTATGTGCATCAGCCTTGCCATCCAGAAAGCCCTTTCCAATCCGAACGCCTGGGGCACGCTGTTCAGCCCAGCGCGGCGATCGTGTTCAAAATCCTGACAGGCATACAGAATGTCGAAGCCCCCCACCCAGAGAAGTACAGCCAGCGTCAGCACGACGATGCGCGCATCGAGCGAGCCCCGTACCCCAATCCAGGCCGCAGCCGGCGCAATGCCCAGTGCAAGTCCCAGTACAAGATGAGACCAGCGTGTAATCCGCTTCATGTAGCTGTAAGCAAGCACCACGCCCAGCGCGAGCGGAGCTAACTCCAGCGTGAGCCGATTCAACATTGCTGCGCCAAAAATAAACAGGGCCGCGGACACGACAACGAATCCAGTTACGAAGCCGCAGCCGAGCGTACCGGCCGGTAAAGCACGTGCCGCCGTTCGCGGATTAGCCGCATCTAGTCTGGCATCGATCAGGCGGTTGAACGCCATCGCAGCCGAGCGCGCCGCCACCATGCACACCACGATCCAGAACAGCACTCGCACCGGCGGCCAGCCACCCGCTGCGAGCACAGCGCCGGTCAGCGCGAACGGCAGCGCAAAGATGGAGTGCTCCCACTTGATCATCTCCAGCGTCACCTGCGTGCTTGTCCACAAATTCGCCATCCTTCCATCTTAAATAGAAACTGGCCAGACGGTACGAACCGTCTGGCCAGTAAAAAGTTATAACCTTGATTATCGGCCGTTTGCAGCTCCAGCGACTTGGAGGTCATTGGTCACCTTGAATGCTCCTGGGACGCCGTTGGCACGAATACCCGCGACGTTCTTATCCGATTCACTATCGACCTGTCCCGAGAGGGTGATGTTTCCATTGACGACCGTAATACGTATAGGTTTCGCCGGATCAAGTGCGTAGCGGTTCAGCGATGGAGCACCATAAACTGCCCTCGCCGCAGCTAGGCGGATGCGGTCGTCATTAGGAGAGGTCGGTGCGACTTCGATGTTATCGACAACATCTTTGACCCCCGGATAGTTCGCGACAAGACTGAGCGCCGAGTCCTTATCAGTCGGCCCATAAGCAATACCGCCGAGAGTGACCACACCGTTCCTAACCCCAATCGTAAAGGCATTGAAGGCAGTTGTGCCATAACCCACACGATCGTAAGCCAGCTTCTCGGAGAGCTTGTTTCGGAGTTGCGCATCCTCGACAGTAGGCCCAGCCACCTGAATCATGTTCTGCACAGCACTGACGTTCTTCCGGTGATGAGCTTTATTCTCAGCGTCCTGCTTATCCCTGTACAGAGGCACGGTCCCAGTGAGCGTGACGATGCCATTCTGGACTGTGGATTTGACACCTTGAAACCGCTTATTATCAAGCGCCTTCGTCACATCCGATTGGATCTGCGCATCTGCGCCGTTTGCGGTAGCACCCGACATCGTCTGGGCTCTCGCCACATTCGCAAAGCTACCCAACGAAAACGTGAGAAAACCAGCGCTCAGAATCAACCTGACAGCAATCGATTTCATCATAGACCACCTCATTAACCGTCAAATGCACTTACACTCTACACGCTTATAGGATGCAAAATGAACATAAAAGATGCGTTAGCGGTACCGCTGTCTCAGTTTGTACACCACACTGAAGACACCCGTTTCGTCGCGAGTGACGACAATGGACTTGTTATTCGACAGGGCGTACTGTACCTGGATCAACTGTTGCGCAGACTGGTTGACGTTCGTCGCAAAGGTTGCCGTAATTTGCCGGGAAAGCTGTTGTTGCACGGTAATCCGTGCCGATGAGTTACCCAGTGTGCCAACGAACGCGGGATCAATCTTCACGCTTCCCACCCCGAACAGCTTCTCGACGCGATTACTCACGGTCGCGTTCAGAGCCCCTCCGAGTAACGAGCTGGTCGTCGGATCGGTTCCCGCCTGCACCTGCTGTTCCTGGTAAAGTTGCGCCTCTTCCTGGGTGCGGCCGAGCGCCAGCAGGGCAAAAACATCCGATTCACTCAGCGGCGGCTCTGACCGATAGGTTGGCTTCAGATTCGTAGCCGTGCCGTGCAGTCCAATCGTAATATCGTAGTTTTCGACCCGCGCCGTTGCGTCGAGGTCAATCACCGGATCGATCCTGACCGGATTGGAGAAGTAAACATCTCCCCGCTGCAACTGATACTTCGTTCCGGCAAAGGTAGCGCTGCCATCGGTAATCTGGATGCGTCCCAAAACCGTAGGCTCAGCAACCGTCCCGCGCACGGTCAGATCAACCGTCCCCGCCAGCTTTGCATAGGAATTTTGAAAGTCGAGCTGTGGCGAACTCGTGACGCGCACATCGAGCCTTATCTTGTTCGACGCTGCATCCGGATCTGGCGGCGCGCTAACACCTCCTGTAGAGGCGAATGCGGCAAAGTCCACATCGGGCCCGATCCCGAATCGTGTCAGCAGCACACTGCCGCTCAAGAGCAGATTATCCGGGCCACCCTGTAGTTTCAGCCTGATATTTGCCGTGGCGCTCAGGCCGTAGAGACGCACCCTCACGGTATCGCCCGTGGCCGTCAGATCTGCAAAAATTCCGTTTTGATAGGTAAGGAAACCGCCTAGCTTCAATAGGCCGCCGCCGGTGGTCGCCGTCAGATTTTCAACCTGCAGGCGATCTTCATTGAAAACGAGCGTTCCGTTCAGGTTGGTCAAGCCGTTAGGCACACCATCCATTGCAAGGTTCACGCCTGCAAACTGCACCTTGCCCGTAAGCGCCGGTTTATTGACCCGCCCGCCTGCGGCCACGGTGAACATCACCTTGCCGCTCGAAAGGATGTCCGGATCAAAGGTATGGGCAAGTGCCATGCTGATGCTGCCATTTGCCTTTACATCCAAAGCGCCACCCTTCGGATCGGTCGCTCCAAATACCTGGGCAGTTCCACTCGCATGCAGGTCGGTATCCTGCCCAGTGATGTGAACCTGTTCCAGATGCGCGATGCCATCCTTGAGGCTGATCCGCAAAGGCTCGGCGGCCTTTAATTCGATCCCCTGCAACTTCACCATGACGTTATCAAACGTCGCACTTCCACTCAGTGACTTCGGAGTGGCAAGAGGCCCGTTGACCGTGACGACGCCGGCGATCAAAGAAGTCGCCTTAAGGCTGCCTCCAGGCTGAAAGATCGCCAGCGGCTTGCTGATATCGAGCCCGGTCAAATTCAACGTGGCTTGCGTCTCGTAGTTCCCTGTCAGCTGCGTCTGTCCCGCAAGGTCAAGTTTGGCACCAACCAACCCTGACTGCGCAGTAAAGTACATCACACTTCCCTGGCTATGTAGATTCGCCGCCAGTTCTCCAAGTGGTTGTCCGTTCAGTGTCAACTTGGCCAATTTGAGATCTGCCGTCAGGCCCGGCTCGGTCAGCGTCCCATTCGAATCGACCACCATGCTCAACACGCCATCTGCGTTCGAACCCATCTGCTGCACAGTCTTGAACTTCGAGAGCTGTAGATTGTTCCCTTGAAGATGACCATGCAGATGCTGGGAGGTGATGTCATAGCTGCCGTTCCCGCTGATCTGCATGCCGTGAAGTTTCAACACAACATTGCTGGCTTCGATATCCTTACCATGCACCGTGAGGTCGACAACGGACGACTCATACGGCTCGCCATAGGCCTCTCCATTGACCAGCGTCACCTTGCCGCCACCCGACAGATTTTCCAAGGTACCCGCAGCATGACCATTCACCGAGAGCGTCCCGGTCAACGGAATCTTCCGCTGCCCCGCTATCGCCAGGACATCGACCACCTGCGCATCCGCAAGTTGAATCTTGGCGTCGATCGCAATCTGATCGTCCCATACATAAGTGACCGTGCGACGGTGCTGGACCTTGCGTGGTCGCACCGTTCCCGCAACGTTCAACACCGCGCTACCGCGCTTGATCGTGGAGCTCGCCACCGCCAGGCCGGCTTGCGGCGAATACTCCGCGTCCGCAACTACGGAATCGATCTGTATGTCAGTCGTCCCTTCCTTGACCTCGAGTTGCGTGGCCTGCAAATGTCCCTTCAAATCCAGATCAGCGATCCCGCCGCGCGCGGTGCCATTGAATTCAAGTCCTCCGTGCAGAAGAATCGGGATCGCAGCAACGCCCTTCTTGCCATTCGCTGTTAGCCCAAGCGTCTGCAAGAGCTGGTCGTATTCGGAGAGATCGTGCACCGTCAGGTCGGCTTGGAGGTCCGTCAGCTTATCCCCCAGATTTACTCCAAGAATGCCCGTAGCATTCAATGTGGATTGGGGCGTCTGGAACATCAACTTTTGCACCTGCACAACTTCCGTCTTCCCCGTATAGTGGCCGATCACTTGCCCCGAAACCGGAATATCCGACAGTGCTCCCTTGCGACGAATTCCTGTCGGAGCGAGCGACAGATTCGCCTGAACTTCCACCGTATCGGCAATGTCCGTCGCCGGTCCGCCCCACTCCATCTGCACTGGACCAGAGACCGCAGTATCGAACCCCAGATCGCCGTAGTTCTTGGGCGCCGCAATATCCATGATCGTACGCAGAGGAATCTTCGAGATTGTCGCAGTTAGATACGCGTGCGCAGTTTGTACCGGTGGCAGTTTCGTATTCGTCGACACTGGCCCCGCGCCGAGCGCCTTGGAGGTCTTGTTCGCCGTTGTCGTCGCACCAGCCACAGTAGGCGAGGCAGTTGCCGCATCTCTCGGCACCTCACCCAGCCAGTTCGAAATACGCAGGTCACCCTCAGCGCTTCCACCACCCGGCAAATACCCCGTCAGCGCCTTCAGCAGAAGCTCCGTCGGCGTAATATGCAACTGGCCGCCGCCGTTCACGTCATGCAACCGAACATATTCATCCGCATAACTTGCATCGTGGAGCTTAGCTGATCCGACCAACAAATACCCAGCCTCGCAATCAGGATCAGGGGGCAGCACCTTGACACTCGGCTTTTCCTCCGGCTTCTTGTGGCGCAGATTCCAGAAGCGTGAATGCTTCTGCGCTACCGCAGGAGTAACCGTGCAATTATGTCCGTTCAGATCGAGATCGACAGTCCCTTTGCTCAGCCCCTCCAAACCGGAGAGCACCGAGATTTGTTTCAACTCGAGGGTTCCGTTGACCCTCGCCTGCCATTCCGGCTTCGCGAAATGTTCAATCGAACCCGTAGCCCGCAACACAGATGCCGTACCAGAATGGAAATCGAATTTTTTCAGAGACGCCATATCGCGTCCCACCTCTGCCTCAATGTGCAGCTTTGACTGCGCCTCCGGCTGCTTCTGCATCTTCGTCCGTAGGTCGTTCAGGTCGATAGTGGCACCGTACCGATCGGTCGAGGAGAGATATCGCACCTGTGCATTCAGGTCACGCGCTGCAAGATCGAAGGGAATGGCCTTGTCGTTCAGCTGTGCAAGGCCATCCACAAGTTCCACCTGGTGGGCCTTCAGATCGAGCAGCGTATCGATTACCGGCTCTTTGCTTGTACTCGGATGCTTCGGCACCGGTTGATTCGTCTTGCCATCTTTATCGATGATCAGATGAACATGCGGCTGCTCCACACGCAACAGATTCAATCCAATGTGGGACGCCACCCCGGTCCCCGCTGCATGTGCGAAAAAGTTAATGATTTGCACGCGCACCAAAATCTTGCTCGCTGACAGATAGGGCGCTTCCTGAGGACCTTCGAGGCCGTGGATCACCAGCCCGTCAGCCTCAATAGCGAGATGCCGCAGACTGAAATGAATGCTGGCCAGTTCCACGCGTCCGCCCGTCGCATCTTCCAGAACGGTGACGACTTCCTTCCCTACACGCCGTTGAAAATCTGCAGTTGTTGAGTACCAGGCCATTCCGCCAAGCACGATGAGGACCAGCAAAACCAATCCCAGTAACGTCCACGCGACCGGCCGCATAATTCGCCCGAAGAGCGGCTTGCGCGCTGTCTCCGGAGTGCTCATGGCTGCGCCTCATCCGGCCTTGTCATGCGCACCGTCCCCTGCGCTTTGAGTGACTTTAACCAATCATCAAGGAGTGCGCTCACTTGCTGCTGCAGCAGAATTTCCTGAATACGGTCAGAAATCACTTCGAGTTTTGGAGCCTGAGCCTTTCGCGCCGCGTACCCGGGCAACAACATCTTTTCGTAATATGTCTTGATATCCTCCGGAGAGACGCGGATCCCCATCCTGAAGCGTTGCTCGATGAATCGCAGCACCTCCATACGATCGCGCCAGCGAGCAATCAGTTCCGGCATCGTGAATCCCTGGTCGGCTATGAATTTCTGCCATCCCGCATCGGTCTCGCACTTGTACTCTTTGCAATCAGGAATCTCCTTGCGTAGCGTGTTCAATTGCGCGATCACCTCTGCGTCCGGAATCGCATGCTGAGGTTGTATCTTCTCCTGTTGCAAAATCAAAGTCCGGTCCACGAGGCGCTCAATCAACTTGTCGCGCGAGGACTGGCTGTCATCCCGAAAGGGCTGGAACGCCTGGAATCGACGGTCCTCGTCAATGTCGCTCTCGAGAACGAGGTCCCCGTTCACCACCACCACCACCTGATCGAGCACCGTTCCTCGCGGCGAAGCAGCGACCTTTTGCGTTGCCGGCGGCGTAACAGGACTCTGAGCTACACCATCAAACGTAACCAGCACAGTGACGAGCGCGAGAGCAACCGCACCGCCTAACGACCGGATCGACATCGTGATTTGTCTCGTGCCCATGGCTAGAAGCTCTGTCCAATGCTGAAGAAGAAATTGAAATGCCCGGCCTGCCCCTTGTAAGGCTTGCTGCCATTGAAGTCGTAGATCACCGGGTACACCGGCGGGTTCAGGTTATAGCTGAAATCTACGCGGATGGGGCCGACCGGCGTTTTATACCGTGCGCCCAGTCCCACGGCATGAGAGAAGTAGTTGAAGCTGCAAGTACCCACTGGCTTGGAGACATCGGAGCATGTCTGCTGATCGGGCTGGCGAAACCTCTTGATACTCGGAAACATATCGCCAATATGGTTGAAGACATTCCCCATATCGTGGAAAACAACGAACGAAACACTGTCACCCACATAGGGCAGCGTAGGAGGCGGCAATCGCAACTCAACGGTGTTGATGAGCGCCGCCGATCCGCCAACGGGGAACCCTGTCTGCAGGTCTCGCGGTCCGGCTCCGTTGATCCCGAATCCACGGTGTGAGGTAGCACCGCCTGCGTACAGCCGCTCCGGCAAAGGCACGGGGTTGCAACTTGCATTGGTTGTAAGCAATGTCCCAAAGCATGACGAGGTCGGATCGGTTGAAATGTTCGGATTTTCTCCAAATGCGTTTTCGAACCCAAGACGCGTATTGCGTGCCAGTGTGTACTTCCGCTTGCCGAAAGTGTAGTAGGTCGAGTTCGTCACATCAATCCGATTAAAGTCGGTCTGCGACCCAAACTTCGAGGAAGCAATAAATTCCTGCACGGACGTATACGATCCCTTCACCGCGTCGAGCGGACTCGGCTGCCGCGTATCGTGAAACCACGTCAGCCCTGGCCCACCCACACGCACAGGCTGCGATAGCTGTGGAATCAAATTCGCCGACACCTGCAAACTAGCTGCATTGACCGAGACGCGCCGGTACTGGAAGTCATAGATGAAGGTGTCGGTCTTGTGATACTTCTGCGTCAGTCGCACATCTCCCTGCAGCGTCGAAGCCTGAAAGGTCGTGATGTTCTGCACATTCGAGTAGCCGCCAGAGATGCTGAAGTTCAACGGTGGTCTGCCAAGAAAGTGCGGGTTCTGAAAGCTCAGCGTCGCCACCTTCTCGAGCAGACCATAGGTCGTATGCAACGTCAAAGATTCGTCGGTTCCCCGCAGATTGATGCGTCCGACGTCGAGCGAAACGCGCGGACTCACTCCCGCGCTGCCATTCTGCTGTCCCGCTCCGGAGCACTCCGGGGTTGGATGCGTACCGCACAGCAGGATCAGCGAAGCGGGCGAGATCTTTCCCTGGCGTGGCGTTCCCGTCTGTGCCTCGAAGCCAAACCCATAGGTCACATCCCATCGCCTTGCTTCTGTAACCTGTACCAGCACATTCTTTCGCGGAGCGTTCCCCGCTGGATTTTGAATGGCCGCAATGACTTCGTTGAACAAAGCAAGATTGTAAAGATTGCGCTGCGTGGCCAGTAAGGCACTCTGGTCCAGCGGATCGCCCGCATGAACCTTCAGTTGGTTTTCAACGACCCGAGGTTTCGTCCGCGTCACTCCAGAGAGCAGCACTCGGTTGATAAAAACCTGCGGGCCTTCTGCGACATTCAGCGTGACATCCGTTCGCGTCTGGTCTGCCGCCTCTTTCGATTGTTTGATCTCGATCCGCGCCTGGTCGAATCCATTGCTGACGTAGTAACTCAGCACCGCATCACGGTCTCCTGACAGCGTAATCAGCGAAAACGGCTGTCCCTCCTGCGCATTCAACAGCGCCGTCACGTTCTTCGCATTCGCTGGACTGACTCCTGCAAGCTTGACCGTCCCAAATTTTTGTTGCGGTCCCTCGTCGACCGTCAACAGGACTTTGATCATGG
>JBDTDX010000426.1:0-4846 GCA_039922815.1 Granulicella sp. | reverse complement strand
GCAGTCTCCACTACAACCGGAGCAACCGGAGCCACCACCCGCGCCGGAGGAAGCAACGATTCAAGCCCCTTACCCAACGCACGACGTTTCGGATCGAAAGCCATAATTATGTAACCTCTACTGTTACTTATTACTTCAAGGACCAATGAAAAATACTGTCATCCTGAGCGAAGGCGAAGCCGGAGCCGAAGGACCTGCATTGGTATTTGTCGTTGTTCGTTTTATTTCTCTGGCAACACCATCTCTTCACCCCAGCCTTCACTCAAATCCAACCAGGTTGCATTCTCCAGTTCAATCAGTGCAATCTTCTTCACTCGGCTCCAACCCTTCAGCTGCTTCTCCCGTGCAATCGCATCAAGTACCGCTGCAAACCCCTCGAACCAAACCAATCGATTGCATTTATATCGCTTCGAATAACCATCGAAGCTCCCTTCCTTGTGCTGCCAAACCCGCTTCATCAGGTCAGAAGTCATTCCAACGTAAAAATTACGGCTGCGGCTGGCAACGATGTACGTGTAATACATCCCATCTCCCAACAAATCAATCTCTCGAAAGCTCTTGCTGTTGCACTTCAAAGGATCAAATCAGCCTAAATACTGTCATCCTGAGCGAAGGCGAAGCCGCAGCCGAAGGACCTGCATTTGCACTTTCTTCCCTCGCAAAAACCACATCACTTCGTATAAGGCCAGAACCGCACTTCCTTCTTCGCTCTAGGACTCTTCGCCGCCTCCGCAGCCGCCTCGGCCCGCTTCTTCGCCGCCGGGCTCTCGATCCCATTTCTCGTCATCAACTCGTTTGCCAACGCCAGGTAAGCCTCCGCACCCCGCGACCGCGCGTCATACAGCGCCACCGGCTTCCCATGGCTAGGAGCCTCAGCCAATCGAATATTCCGCGGGATCGTCGTCTTGAAAAGCTTCTCGCCAAAAAATGCAGCTAGATTCTCGGTCACCTGCTGCGACAGGTTCGTCCGATCGTCATACATCGTCAACACCACGCCTTCGAGCGCCAGCTTCTCGTTGAACGCCTGCGACACCCGATCCAGCGTACTCATTAGCTCCGAAATCCCCTCCAGCGCAAAGTACTCCGCCTGCATCGGTACCAACAGCCCATCTGAGGCAACTAAAGAGTTTAGCGTCAGCAGGTCCAGCGCCGGCGGGCAATCCAATAAAATGAATGAGTATTCATTTCGCACCGGCTCCAACATCACCCGCAGCCGATACTCCCGCCGTTCCTGCGTGACCAGCTCGAGATTCGCCCCGATCAGGTTCTTTGAGCCCGGAATCAGGTCCAGCCCCTCAATCTCGGTCTTCAGCACGGCCTCTTTCACCGTCGACGACCCCATCAGCAGGTCATAAATGGTCGGCTTGCCCTCCGTCTCCAGGTCCTTCCGCGAGACACCCATGCCGCCCGTAGTATTGGCCTGGGGATCGCAATCGATCAGCAGCACCTTCAACCCTTCAAGCGCGAGTGATGCGGCAAGATTAATCGCAGTCGTCGTCTTCCCGACCCCGCCCTTCTGGTTAACAACTGCAAGGACCTTCGACGTCACTGGAGGAGTAATTGGCTTGGCATTCATAGAGAATTCGAGACTACCGGCTGAGCGCATCCCCTAGCAAACGGCCCCCATGTGGACAAACGCCGTTCCCTGTGGAGAAGTGGCTTAACCGCGCTGTTTCCAGGTCTATTCGGGGGGCATTTCTCCAGCCAGTGTGGAAATCTTTCTGTTCACTCCCTGGATGTTCCACGTGGAACATTCTCAAAGCTGTCGAAGCTTCAGCACGGAAGACTCCGTGTTTGGGATTGCGATATCTGTAGGATCTCCAGAGCTGGCAGCCAGGACCGCCAAAACTCCTCCAGGCCGGACACGAGGCTCTCCGGCGGCAAGCGCTACATCCATACGATCGACGGCACGCAACGTAACAATATCGAACTGGGCAGACGCTGGCATGGCTTCGACCCGGTCTGCCCAGATGATGGTCTTCAGCCCCAACGTCCGTACTGCTTCCCGGAGAAAGGTAGCTTTCTTGTTCTGCGATTCGGCAAGCGTGACCATCAACTCCGGGCGCAGGAGCTGAATGGGAAGGCCCGGAAAACCGGCTCCGCTGCCAAAGTCCAGCAGGGTCGAGGCCTCTGGCAGGTGGATGCTCGCAAAAAGACTCTCCCCAAAGTGTCGACGCACGATCTCTTCCGGCTCTCGAATCGCGGTCAGGTTGGTACGGGCGTTCCATTTCATAAGAAGATCAAGATAAAGGGAGAGTTGCGGGACCAGTGTTTCTGGCAAAGAATCCAGATACGGCTTCAATAACTGCGTTATTCGCTCGTTCGTAAGAATTGGCATCGACTTGCACCATAGCAGAATGTTTCACGTGGAACATCGGAACTGGGTCCGACGGATGTTCCACGTGGAACATTGCTAGCCGATCGAAGTGTGAACGGCGCGGGGAGTCCATTCCGAAGCTTCATGGATCAAACGGGCAAAGATAGCCTTGCTGGCCGGACTAATCTCGTAGCTCCGCTCAGGGTGCCACTGAAGCGCAAGTACAAAATGGTCAGCGCCGTTCTCGGGGGATTGACCGCCCTCGACAGCTTCAATCACGCCATCCTGAGGGCAACGGGCGGCAACTCGCAGCCCGTCCCCGGGAATACCGATGGCCTGATGGTGGCTGGAATTGGTAGGTAGTCGCTGGAAATCATCCTGGACAGGGGCTTCCGCCGGAGTCGTGAGTTTGCCAAGAACCGAATCCGGAGCAATGGCAACCGTATGAGCGATGGCAACGGCACGCCCGGCCCTGTGATTGACGGGCAACGGGGTAACGTCCTGAATCAAGGTTCCACCGCGCCAGACATTGAGTGACTGGGTGCCGTAGCAGATGCAAAGCAACGGTTTGTAGAGATTGTGGGCGTCCTGAAGCAGTAATTCGTCTACATTTTCACGGGCAAGGTCAATTGGGCCTGTCGAAGGGTCTAGCTCCTGGCCATATTTTTGCGGGTTTACATCCGCATGAGAGCCAGGAAGCAGGACGCCCTGGCAGGTGCTTGCGAGATTCGCGATCTCAGATGGAGTCAGGTTCGGAGCGAATTCTACAGGCTCCCCGCCGGCGCGCTCGATAGCCGTGGCATAGACGGGCCAGCATTCCTGATTGTAGAGAAGATCATCACTGGAGAGGAAGGGAATTGCGATGCGGGGCTTACTCATGATGAATCCATCATAGCCCTCGACTTTAAAGCATTGGGGGCGTTGCAATGTTCCACGTGGAACATTGCAAGGTTGGTAGGAACCAATGCAGATGTTTTTACTAGAAGTCGTTTTAGCTCAGGATCTTCGGGACATGGTCAAGATCTCCACTCGTAGGAATGTTCCACGTGGAACATTCCTACGAGTGCTGGAGGTAGAGAGCGGCGATGGCTTCGTAGAGACGTGCAGTAAGGGCGTCGGCGTCGCGTGTGGTCAGGCCTTCGGTGGAGAGAGGGTCACCGACGATGAGCTTCAAGGGACGTGGGGAGAGATGATAGGTGTGAATGGGCAGAAGTTCGTAGGTGCCGATGAGGGCGATGGGAATGAGCGGAACTCCGGCGCGGATGGCCATGAAGGCGCAACCGGACATCATGGTCTGGAGATTGCCGTCTGCTGCGCGGCCGCCCTCTGGAAAAAGGACAAGTGAGAGGCCGGATTTGACGGTGGCTACACCACGCAGAAGTCCCGCGATAGCGGTGCGGGAACTCTTCTGGTCGATAGGAACCTGGCCGGAACGATTGAGGTACCAACCGATGAAGGGAGTCTTCCAAAGCGAAGATTTAGCGAAAATGCGAAACTGGAAAGGGAGTTTGGCGAAAAGTGCAGGGGTGTCCATGTAGCTCAGGTGGTTGGATGCATAAACGGCGGACGGGTGCTGGAGGAGCTCCTCCATGCCTATGATTGTTACTGGCGATAAAGTGATTGCCAGCAATGACTTACCCCAGATGCTTGCGATGGCGTGTTGTTGTCTCCCGGAGGTATCCCAGAGGCCGCAGAGAAGGGAGATGCAGCCGAAGAAGGTGGTGGAGAGGGCCATTAGTGGAATGAAGACGAGGTAGGTGAGCCAGCGGAGCAGAAAAGAGCGCTGGTGGGGAACGGAGATTTGTTTCTGTTCCTGAAATTGGGGATCGGTTGTCGTGTCTTGAAATCCTTCTCGATCCTTCGCTTCGCTCAGAATGACGGAGCCTTGGGGTGGGATGGAGGAAAAAGCAGATCCCTCCGCTTCGCTGCGGGATGACAAACATGGGCTGCGGGATGACAAAAGGGAAGGTAGTGGCGGGTCTGAATGCAGGTCCTTCGGCTCCGCTTCGCTTCGCTCAGGATGACAGTCTGGTGGGGGCGCGGAAGAAGAAACGGATTCCTTCGCTTCTGCTTCGTCTGCCGGGTTTTCGAAGGGCGTGGGGTTGAACTCTCCGTTCATGCGTGGGCTCCGCCTTCGGTGAGGGCGAGGTGGCGGATTTCTCCGATGAGGTAGACGGAGCCGGTGGCGAGGATGATGCCGTTGGGCGGGGTGATGGCGCGTGCCTGGGCAAGGGCGGCGGCGAGATGCGGTGCGGCGTGGGCCGGGATCGACAGGGCGTGCGCGGCGGCGAGGAGATCTTCGACGGCGGCGGCGCGCGGGTTGTTGATGGGCGCGAAGACGATGTGGTCGTGACGGCGGGCGGGATCGGCGTCTTCGCTGGAGTCGAAGAGGGGGAAGAGGATGCGGGACATCTCTTCTAGGCTCTTGTCGCGGAGGCAGGAGAAGAGGAGGGTGCGTGGGCGATCTTCGGGAAGCTGGGCGATGGCGGCGCGGAGGGTCCAGGCGCCGGCGGGATTGTGGGCGACGTC
>JBDTDX010000425.1:0-3543 GCA_039922815.1 Granulicella sp. | reverse complement strand
ATGCACCGTTTAATCGAGATCAACTCACGCGAGCGCTGGAGTCCAAAAAGATTGGAACCCGCCCGCTGTTTGCAGGAAACCTGCTTCGGCAACCCGCTTACGAAGAGCAGGAATATCGCGTCGTCGGTGAATTGATCCATACCGATTTTGTGATGAATAGCGTCATCTGGGTTGGTATTTATCCTGCCATAACGACTGCAATGCTGGACTTCATGGCAAAGACCATCGTCGAGTTTGTAGTCGCGGCACGGGATGGATTGAAGGTTCTTTAGCGAGATTGCCACGTTCCTACTACTTGCGCCGCACACATCACGTCGCTGATGATGGTACGCA
Source organism: Granulicella sp. (assembly GCA_039922815.1). Lineage (GTDB taxonomy): Bacteria > Acidobacteriota > Terriglobia > Terriglobales > Acidobacteriaceae > Edaphobacter. The sequence continues at coordinate 3,210 of JBDTDX010000425.1, read as the reverse complement.
TTCTGAAGGAGCCTTTTATGCGCGTCCGTTTCGTAGCGGCTTTCTTTGCCGCAACCCTTTCGCTTACTGCTGCTGCCGAAGTTCGTTTGCCGCATGTGATTTCCGATCATGCGGTGTTGCAGCGCGATCGTCCCGTTCGCATATGGGGATGGGCTACGCCTCAGGAGAAAGTGACGGTTCGGTTTCACGGACAGAACGTCATGGCGAACACCGATGCGCTCGGAGAGTGGCAGGTATGGCTCAATCCCGAGAAAGCCGGCGGCCCCTTCGTGCTCTCTGTCTCGTCTGACAAGTCTCCCACCCCGATTGAGCGGCGCGACATACTAATGGGAGATGTATGGGTCGCCAGCGGGCAGTCGAACATGGAGATGCCGCTCAAGGGTTTCAATGACACCATGCGCATTAAGGACGGCGACAAAGTGATCGCCGCCGCCAATCATCCGCATATCCGCCTGCTTAGGCAGGAAAAGAAGACCTCCGTCGCACCGCTCTCTGACTCTGAGAACACCTGGACGGAATGCACCCCGGCGACGGCGGCTGATTTCTCGGCGGTAGCGTACTTCTTCGGTCTGGACATTGCCGAGAAAGAAAACGTCCCGATCGGCCTGATTGATACAACCTGGGGCGGCACGCCTGCACACTCATGGATCAGCCTCACAGGGATTGCCAACGCAAATCTTCCGTCGGTGGCGAGTGACGCTGCGACCATTGCGCGGGACCAGGGCATTGCGGATCGTCTCCACGCCGACTACGCTCGCGAAGATGCGGCAGCGCGGGCGGCAGGTCAGCCAATCCCCGTGCATCCCCGTATTCCGAACGACCACAGCGGCTCATGGGCGCCGGGTACGCTTTTTAATGCCATGGTTGCTCCGTACACGCCGTACACCATCAAAGGAGCTATTTGGTATCAAGGGGAAACCGATGCTTCGCCCTCGCGTTCGCCGTTCTATCACCAGGTCTTTTCCACGCTCATCAGCGATTGGCGGGCGCAATGGGCTCAGGGAGATTTTCCGTTCTATTTCGTGCAGATTTCCAGTTTCAAGGCGAATGACGACGAATGGGGGCGCGTTCGGGATGCGCAGCGCCGGACCCTCTCGCTCGTCAATACCGGCATGGCCGTGACGCTCGATGTGGGGCTGGCCGGCAATATTCATCCACCCGACAAGCAGACCGTGGGAGCGCGCCTCGCAGCCAATGCACTGGTTACGGCCTACGGGAAAAAGATCGAGTACAGCTCGCCAGAATTTCTTCAGGCCACGACCGAACCCGGTGCGGTTCGCGTCTGGTTTACGAACGCTGAGGGTCTAACCACGCGCGATCAGCCGGTCGGCGGCTTTGAGGTCGCAGGCGAAAATCACAAGTTCGAGCCCGCCGTGGGCAAGATCGAAAAGGTCGGCGATGCGAGCACTGTCGTGCTCTCTGCCCCGGACATCGCTACGCCGAGGTACGCGCGCTACGGTTGGCCAGGAGTCGTCAACAGCTACATCTATAACTCCGCAGGCTTTCCGCTTGGCACCTTTACCTCCGAATAGGAGGCACAATGACAGCAGGTAAGACCACCATGAAGATCACGAGCTCTGCGAAGAGAACGTAAGAGGGAAGATCCGGGTCAGCTTAGGTCGTCTTGAATTTTGGTGGGCCCACCAGGACTTGAACCTGGAACCAACGAATTATGAGTTCGCTGCTCTAACCAATTGAGCTATGGGCCCTTACGGGGAACGAGCTTTTTGCCAACCACCGTACCTGAAACAATCTTACCGCCTGCAAACGCAGGCAACGACCGGATTTAGAGCTAGTCGCTCAAAGCATTTCGTTATATGACGTCCGTTCTTGCGAAGTCATGTATTCTGTGAAGCATGAGGCGGAAAGTCGAGCCGGTCAAAGTACGTTCAGGCTCTCTCCGCGAACAGGCCTACCATCACATCCAGCAGCTTATCGCGAGTGGTCGCTTGGAAGCGGGGAGCGGTATTTCGGAGTTGCAGCTCGCACAGGAGTTGGGGAGCAGCCGTACGCCCATTCGTGAGGCCATGAACAAGCTGGCCGCCGAAGGGCTTTTGGAGCAGAGTCCTGGCGGTGGAATGAACGTTGCCCAGGTGCAGCGCGAGCACATCATCGAGCTGTACGAACTGCGCGAAGCCCTGGAACTGTATGCGGTTGCCAAGGCAACGCGAGAGCCTATGCAGGATGCAGACCGCGAGCGCATCCAGAAGACGATCGATCAGATTGCCGAGCTTGAGAAAGAGTTGCGTCAAAAAGGCGGCACGGCGCTGGACGCAACACAAATGCAGCGCTTTATTGCGGCCGATCTGGGGTTTCACGCGCTTCTGGTGAGCCTGGCTCGCAACTCGCGACTCCAGAAGACCATTTCGGAAACTCGTCTTCTCATCAGCGTCTTCTCACTCAAACGCCGCGGGCACGATGTCGCCACACTGGAGTCGATACAGAAATTTCATCAGGCGATTCTTAACTCTGTGATCCGCCAGGATTCTGTAGCAGCAACCAGGATTCTGGCCGAGCATCTGGAGGCCAGCCAGCGGGAACGATTGCAGGAATACGAGCATACCCGCCGCGAAGCCTTGCTCCGCCAACACGTTCCTGCCATGTTTTAACGAAGTCTCCACCCCAATTCCTCCCTGTTCCTGAACGCACACTCTCGCAACAGGGCAAATTTTCACGGCGCGAAATGTCGACAGAATGAAGACGTATTTATTTGCATGTAGACATGGTGCTTTTCTCTTTATATGATTTATTCGTTCCTGTAAAAAGTTTCGTCTGTGGAGAAACCCTGCGTCGGAGAGCCCAAATCATTCGTTTTTTTCGCTCGGGCTGCTGGTCGCCTCCGCCCCGCTTCTTGCTTAGGGCTCCCTGTAGGGCAAGGTGGACTAAAACGTCAATCCCTTCTCGCCGACACGACTGCACAACTGGCTCGCAGCAGAGTATTGTTTCTGAAAGGAATCACCATGGTTCTCCCCTCTCTCCCCCGGCCGTTTCGTGGAATTGTTCCTCCAATGGCTACCCCACTCAATGGTCCTGACGAACTGGACGTGATGGGTCTCGAACGCCTGATTGAGCACACCCTTGCTGGTGGCGTTCACGGGCTCTTCATTCTAGGGACTACGGGCGATGGCCCCGCACTCAGCTATGCGTTGCGGCAGCAGGTGATCGAGCGCACGTGTCGCCAGGTTGCGGGGCGCGTCCCTGTCCTGGTCG
>JBDTDX010000424.1:0-1957 GCA_039922815.1 Granulicella sp. | reverse complement strand
GCAAGACTCCGCTTCCGCCCCGTCATGATGACCGCCACCGTAGCCGCCCTCGGCCTGGTCCCCTTCCTCTTCGCCACCGGCCCCGGCTCAGAGATCCAGCGCCCCCTCGCCATCGTCGTCATCGGCGGCCTCGTCAGCTCCACCGCCCTCACCCTGCTGCTCGTCCCCGTCGTCTACGGCTTCTTCGAAGGCAAAGGAGAAATAGTCCTCAACCACCACGACTAACTCTGGCCTTGAAGGGGGCTCTGGTGTTGAAGGTGGCTTTGGCTTTGAAGGGGCGGGGCTTCAGCCCCGCCGTTAGGATCGCCAACAATCCGGGCTTTAGCCCCTGAGGGAATATACGGGCACCCCATCCTCTGCCGTTGCACCTTTGTTTGTCATTCCCGAAGGGAATCTGCGTTTGTCGTTGCTGTTGTCGTTGCCCGTTTTACGCTGTCATCCTGAGCGCAGCGAAGGATCCCGATACCGCCACCTGACCCCAACCATCCAACCCTTTCCTCACAAAAACCCCGGGTGCCCCATCCTTCGCGCTTTTGCGAAGGGTGGGATTCACAACCTCTGCCTCACCCACAAGCCCTTCCCCTTATACTGACAAGAACGCAAACCCGGCCGCATCCACCCGATGCAGGCCGCTCTGAGGAACTCATGGCCGTACTACTCGAAGCAATCAACATCAAGCGCAAGACCCTGTTCGAAATGGAAAAGGCTCCCTACGTCTGCCTGGACTCGGACATCTCCACCCCCACCGCCCGCGGCGGCCAGACCCTTGTCCATCTCAAGATGCGCAACCTGCTCACCAGCGCCGTCTTCGAAAAGACCTTCAAGGCCAACGACAAGTTCGTCGAGCCCGACCTCGAACTCATCCCCGTCTCCTACCTCTACAGCGACGGCGACGGCTCCCACTTCCTCGATCAAAAGAGCTACGAGACCATCACCCTCGACAAGGACATGATGGGCAACGACCTCGACCTCCTCCTCGAAGGCACCCTGCTCCAGGTCCACCAATTCAACGGCAACCCCATCGGCCTGCAACTCCCCATCTTCGTCGAGCTCGACGTCGTCTACGCCGAACCCGGCTCCCGCGGCGACTCCTCCAGCGGCGGCAGCACCAAACTAGCCCGCCTCGAAACCGGCCTCGAAATCCGCGTCCCCCCCTTCATCAAAGAAGGCGAAAAAGTAAAAATCACCACCGAAACCCGCGAATTCGCCAGCCGCGCCTAACCCCGCCGAGCTGCCGTGGCCCCTTTGTTTGTCATTCCCGAAGGGAATCTGCGTTTGCTGTTGCTCTAATCCCACTAAAAACTGTCATGCCTAAGCCACGCTTTTGAAGGGGCGGGGCTTCAGCCCCGCCATAACCACTGCTAGAACAACCCGGCTTTAGCCGCTGAGGGAATATCGCGCCACCCTATAGAGTCAATTACTTGAATGATCGTTGCGGTAGCATGGCTGGCATGGCCGATTATGACCTCACAGCGGCGCACAAGCACTGCATCCATCATCGTGTCGAATTGGAGAGAAGCATCGTATGTGGATGCTTTTACTGTTTTGCAACCTTCGCTCCTTCTGAGATTACAGAATGGATTGACGAGGGCCAGACTGCCCTATGCCCTCGATGCCCCGTTGATGCCGTAATAGGGTCTAATTCCGGCTACCCAATCACGCGAGAGTTCCTATCGCAGATGCATGATAGATTTTTCTAAGGCACATGGGTTAGTGAAATATGTTATTCCCCCCTAAACCCTTCAAAACAAAACCAAAAACTACCACCGACATCCCCCACCCCCCAAACCGCGTCCTACTTAGCAGAACGATGCGCATACCCATAAAGTTTCTACTCGCCGCCCTCCTCGCTCTCCCCTTGGCCCTCCCAGCCCAGTCGAACCAGCCCGGCCTGACCTCCCGCCTCGTCGGCCAGCCCCTCTACCTGCGAGGCATGTGGGCAGCAGACACTCTCGAC
>JBDTDX010000423.1:0-7414 GCA_039922815.1 Granulicella sp. | reverse complement strand
TCCGCGGACTCCGCCGTCGCCGTCTCCACAAAGCTGCGATGCGTCTCCAGATCCCCGGCCAGCGACGCAAGCTGCGCCCGTGCCTGTGCGAGCTCTTCCTCGCCCTGCGCCAGCCGTCCCGTCAGCTCCAGCACGCGATCGACATTCGCCGCCGTCCGCGCCGCAATCCGCTCCAGCTCTACAGCGGACTGGTTCGCCTGCGTATGCGCCTCGCGAATTTGCCCGTCAAGCGTATAGCCATCCTGCACACCCGCCGTATGCTCGGCATCCATCGTTTCAATGTCCGCAGCCTGCGCATCCACCTGCACCGAGAGCGAAGCGATCTTCTCCGTTGTCGTCGCCTGGTCTGCGTCGAGCTGTCCCATCCGGCTCGCCAGTACCACCCGCAGCTTCGCCCGCAGCTCATCGCGCAACGCGCCATAGCGCTCAGCCTTCGCCGCCTGCCGCTTCAGCGTTCCCATCTGCTTCGTAACTTCTTCGAAGATGTCATTGACCCGCGACAGGTTCTGCTTGGCCGATTCCAGCCGCAACTCCGCCAGCCGCTTCTTTGTCTTGAACCGCGTAATCCCCGCAGCCTCTTCGATGATGCCGCGCCGGTCCAGCGGTTTCGAGCTTAGCAACTGCCCGATGCGCTCCTGCCCGATGATCGCGTAGCTCTCGCCGCCCAGCCCCGTACCCATAAAAATGTCCTGAATATCGCGCAGCCGGCAGATCTTGCCATTCAGCAGATACTCCGAGTCGCCCGTCCGAAACAACCGCCGCGTAATCGTCAGCTCTCCGGCACGGATCGGAGCCCGGCCAAACTTTCGCCGCCGAATCTTCAACACCACATTATTTGCCGCAGCGCCATTAGGATTTGCCGGATCGATCGCCTCCGCAGTAGCCATCTGGGCAGCAGAAGCCTCGCCCTCAATCACCGTTCCCGGCTGCGCCTCGGCAACTGCCTCTTCCGTTTCGGCGGCGCTCTGCTCTCGCAGCGCCATCTCATCCCAGTCGCTCGTGCTGTCAATCGCGACGACTCCATTCAACATCTCGTCGTCATCGCCATTCAAACTTGCCCCGTCATAAACCTCGGGGTCCACCAGCGTCAGCGACACCTCGGCCATACCCGTCGGTTTGCGGTTCCGCGTCCCCGCAAAGATCACGTCTTCCATCTTGATCCCGCGCAGGCTCTTGGCCGACTGCTCGCCCAGCACCCAGGTAATCGCGTCCGAGATGTTTGATTTGCCGCAGCCGTTCGGCCCCACGATGGCGGCAATCCCCTCACCGGAGAGTTGAACCTCCGTACGATCGCAGAACGATTTGAAGCCGAGAATCTGAACTTTTTTCAGTTTGAGCAAGCGAGTAACCTCACAAATAACAGACGGGACCGACACGGTCTGACGTTTGCTCCACTTTAGTCGCTGTCAGAGACAGAATCAACGGAAACAACCCCACCCATTGTGGATAAGGCGGCAGAAACCCCACAAATAGGTACGGGCTGCATCAAGCCACCTTGCGGCTTCATCTCTCGACTGTCTTTCAGAGCAGTAGCGGTTGGCTCTAAAAAACCTCTGATTAAGCCTCGTTTTGAAAGGGCGTGGCTTTAGCCACGCCGCAAATTGGTCCCACGGAACAGGGCTTTAGCCCCTGAGGGAATGTCGGATTACTGAATCAGAGGTTCCCTAAAAGAGACTCAAAGCCCCGATTTACCCCCCCCGGAAACAGGACAATATCCCAGCCACTTTCGGCAGCAAGACCCTTTGGTGAATTTCTCATAATTAGCCACGCCTAAATATTATTTATATGTTAGGCTAAATATGAAAATTCATTATGTCCAAACACTATGGCGTTGCCCTCGCAAAGAGGCAGGGAGCAATTCTCTCTCTATTCACGGAGATCGTCGAACATAGAATGCTCATGTTGATCTCCGACCTTAACCGCAGAGGGCGAGCGCTGCTTCTCTCCTTGTTGCTTGCCGGAACCCCTTTCGGATTTGGCCAAACCGCACCCCAGACCGCAGTCCAGACCGCACCCCTGCCCGATGCTCCGTCCCCAGCCCCCGCCGAGACGGCCGCCCCCGTAACCCTCTTTCCCCACTCCGACAGCTCCCGCTTCCTCATCTCCGGCCAGGCCAACATCGTCTTCCAGGCCCACGGCCCCTTCCACGCTCCCTATAGCGGCATCAACAGCCTCATCGATCGTGGCGAATACAAAACCTCCCTCATCGGCACCCTCTTCCTCGGAGCCCAACTCGTTCGCAATCCCCGCTACGCCACCGACGCGATCCTCGACTTCGAGTCCGCCGGCGGTCGCGGCATCTCCGAAGCCCTCGGCCTAGCCGGCTTCACCAACCTCGATGTTGTCCGCAACCCGAATCTCGGCCCCAAGCCCTACATCGCCCGCGTCCAGCTCCACCAGACAATCGGTCTATCGAGCAAGCTGGTCGACGTCCAGCGCACCCCATTCTCCCTCGCCACCAGTACCCCCGAGCGGCGCATCGAGCTGCACATTGGCAAGATGAGTCTGCCCGACTTCCTCGACATCAATACCATCGGCTCGGACTCGCACCTCCAGTTCCTCAACTGGATCGCCGACAACAACGGCGCATGGGACTACGCCGCCGACACCCGCGGCTACACCTACGCCGCCGTCGCCGAATACATCGACAAGTCCTGGTCCGCCCGCTACGCCCTCGCCCTCATGCCCACCGTCCCCAACGGCATCGACCTTGACTGGAGCCTCCGTCGCGCCAGCGGCCAGAACGGCGAACTGGAGATCCGCCACTCCCTCATCGGCAACCCCGAGCGAAAGGGAACTGTCCGTCTCCTCACCTTCGTCAATCACGCCAACATGGGCCTCTACCGCAACGCCGTCAAGGCGTTCCTCGCCGGGACCGACCCCACCCCCGACATCGAAAAACACACCATTCGCAGCTCCGTAAAATACGGCTTAGGCGGCAACTTCGAGCAGGAGCTCACCCCCAACCTCCGCGCCTTCGGCCGCTTTGGCTGGAACGAGGGCCAGCACGAGTCCTACGCCTACACCGAGGTAGACCAGACCATCGAGCTTGGCGGCGATTACTCCGGCCGAGCCTTCTCCCGCCCCAACGACAAGCTCGGCCTCGCCTACATCACCAACGCCATCGGCAAGGATCACCAGACCTACCTCAAACTAGGCGGCCTCGGTTTCCTCCTCGGCGACGGCAACCTCCACTACGCCCGCGAAGACATCCTCGAGAGCTACTACAACCTCCACGCCTGGCGCGGAGTCTACTACGCCCTCGACCTCCAGTTCATCGACCACCCCGGATACAACAAGGACCGAGGCCCCGTCCTGGTAGAAACCGTCCGCATGCACGTCGATTTTTAGCCCAGCCGTTATACTGCAAGGGTGACCCCCCTTTGGATCTTTGAAGCTCTCGGCTGCGTTCTTGGCCTACTCTTCGGCAGTTTTCTGAACGTCTGCATCTCCCGAATTCCCGAGGGCAGGTCGGTCGTCAAACCGCGCTCCCGCTGCCCCCAATGCAGCGCTCCGATCCGCTGGTACGACAATATCCCCGTTCTCAGCTGGCTACTTCTCAAGGGCCGTTGCCGCGATTGTCAACGAGCCATCCCTTTGCGGTATCCGTTTGTGGAAATTGCCCTCGCTCTCTGGTTCATGGGGGTCATCTTTTATTGCTGGCCGGTCGGTAGTGCCACCCAAATCTCCATGGAAGCGTATGCGAGCCTCATCCTCACCGGAATCAGCCTCGCCATCCTCGGCTTCCTGCTCATCGGCCTGATGGTCATGGACTGGCAGACGATGCTCCTGCCAGATGCCTTCACCTTGACCGGCATCGCGATATCCTTCGTGCTCATCAGCGTTCGTGCTCTCTTCCTGCAAGGCGCGGAAGATCAGATTATCCTTAATCCCACCCACCAACTCCACCTCAACGGTCCCGGCAGCTCCGATTCCCCCGGCGACGTCTTCCTCACCGGACCTGAGCACATGATCGGCGTGTGGTTCGTCGCCGTCCTCGGAGCGGCTGCTCTCCTGCTTGCCATCCGCTGGCTCTATAAGACCGTCCGCCATCGCGAAGGCATGGGTCTCGGCGACGTCAAACTGATCGCCCTGATCGCCGCCTTTCTCGGCTTCTGGCCGGCGCTTCTCTCGCTCTTCCTCGGGGTCGTGACGGCAAGCGTCTATGCCATCGTCCTGCTCGTCCGAGGCCGTGCCGGCGGCACAACGCGTCTCGCCTTCGGCAGCTTCCTCTGCGCTGGCGGTCTTATCTCCGCACTCTTCGGTAATCGCCTGATCGAAATCTATGCGTCTTTATTGCACTAAACCCAACACGGCGGTGCTTTCACTTGACACTTGCCAGCCACAAACTTAGAGTCGAAGATGGCCATGCAAACGTATCCATACATCTGGAATTACCTTCCTTTGGTCCTGCAGGTCCTGGTCGCCCTCGGGCTGGCCGGAGGCATGGTCGGCGCATCCTTCTTCATCGGCAAGCATAAGAACTCCCGCACCAAGGGTGGCACGTACGAGTGCGGCATGGACCCCGTCGGCGATGCGCGCGGACGGTTCTCGGTCCGCTTCTACATGGTCGCCATGCTCTTCATCCTGTTCGATGTCGAAGCTGTCTTCATGCTTCCCTGGGCGGTCATCTTCAAGCAGCTTCCTGCCATTACCGGCTCGAAGATGTTCGGTTTCTGGGAGATGTTCGTCTATCTCGGCTTCGTCGCTGTCGGCCTCTTCTATGTCTGGAAGAAGGGCGTGCTGGACTGGGCAAACGATCGAGGTGACCTCTAATGTACGATCCCGCCTCAGCCCTCAACGGCCTTGAAGCTGTCTCCGCTGCTCACCCCGAGAACGCCGCACTCAAAGCGCTCGGCGAGCTTGCCACCGACGCCAAATACGACCGCGCCGAACTGACCTTGACCATCGCCCGCGAGAATATCGTCGCCGCCTGTCGAGCCCTCCAGCCCGTCTATAACTTCTTTGAAGACGTCACCGCCGTCGATTGGTACCCCTCCGAACCCCGCTTCCAGATCACCTATCACCTCCTTTCGCACTCCCTCAAAGAGCGCCTCCGCCTGGTTGTCCTGCTTGACGGCTCAGACGCCGCGATCGCCACCATCGTCCCGGTCTGGCCCGCAGCCAACTTCTACGAGCGCGAGATCTTCGACCTCTTCGGCGTCACCATCAACGGCCACCCCAATCTGGTCCGCATCATGATGCCCGAAGACTGGCAAGGCCATCCGCTCCGCAAGGACTACCCCGTGGAGGGCTACCGCTAATGGCACCCACCCTCACGCCTGAAAAACCCGTGCTCGAAAAAGATGCCGCGCAGATGATCAACCCCGGCATCAACGACCTCATCGCCGACGCGCATCGCCACAACGACGAGTCCGCGCCCTCTGCCGACAAGACCATGATCCTCAACATGGGTCCGCAGCATCCCTCGACGCACGGCGTTCTCCGCCTCGTCCTCGAGATCGATGGCGAGACCATCGTCGCCTGCGCACCCGACATCGGCTACTTGCACACAGGTATCGAGAAGACCTGCGAGGCCAAGTTCTACCAGCAGGTCGTCCCGCTCACCGATCGCGTCGACTATCTCTGTCCGATGACGAATAACCTGGCTTACTGCCTGGCGGTAGAGAAGCTCCTCGGCCTCGAGATTCCGGAGCGCGCCCAGTATCTCCGCGTTCTATTCAACGAGCTGACCCGTATTCAGTCGCACCTCGTCTGGCTCGGCACGCATGCGCTCGACATCGGCGCGCTGACCATGTTCCTCTACTGCTTTCGTGAGCGCGAAGAGGCCCTCCGCATCTTTGAGAACGTCTCTGGCCAGCGCATGATGACCAGCTACTTTCGTATCGGCGGGGTATCGGTTGAGCCGCCGCTCGACATCTACAAGCAGATCCAGAACTTCCTCAACATCATGCCCGGCCGCATCGATCAATACGAAGTACTGCTCACGGGCAATCCCATCTGGATGGGTCGTCTGAAGGATGTTGGCTACCTTTCCGCCGCAGATGCCATCGCCCTCGGCGTCACCGGCCCGCCGCTGCGTGCTTCTGGCGTCGACTGGGATCTTCGCCGCGACATGCCCTACTCCGGCTACGAGAAGTTCCAATTCAAGGTCCCCGTCTCCGATGCAGGCGACGTCTGGGCGCGGTATGTCGTCCGCATCGACGAAATGCGCGAGTCGGTCAAGATCTGTCAGCAGGCGCTCGACGGCCTGCCCTCCGGCCGCATCGTTGCCGACGCCCCGAAGATCATCCTGCCCGACCGCGAGCAGATGAAGACCCAGATGGAAGCGCTCATCCATCACTTCAAGATCGTCACCGAAGGCTTCGGCGTCCCCGCCGGTCAGGTCTACCAGGGAGTCGAATCGCCCCGCGGTGAGATGGGCTACTACGTCGTCTCGGACGGCACCGCCAAGCCCTACCGCGTCCACATGCGCAACCCCTCCTTCGCGACCCTGCAGGCACTCGAAACCATGTGCAAAGGCCGCCTCCTCGCCGACGTAGTCTCCGTCATCGGCTCCATCGATATTGTTTTAGGTGAAATAGACAGATAACAGCAAGTGCCAACATGGCTGAACGGGAACAAAATGTCTGAAGACATAGGTAGGAAAATCGCTGAGAAGTTTGGAGAGAAAATAGCCAAGGGCGGTACTGACAGCAACGCGAATCAGGAGAGAGCTAACCTGAACGCGAGAATTATGGAGACAGTGCGCCGACAAATTTACGCAGCTGTGAACGGATTCAACAATAATGCCCCAGCTGGGGTCCAGCTTGTATTAATTGATGGTGACAAAAGTCTGATTTTCAACTTGCAGGAGCAACTTACTCTGACTCTGCGATTCCGTGATCAATTGATAGAACTATTGCCTGGTCGTCGAAACACTACTGATCTTGCGCCTTCCAAGCTCCAGGTCTGGCAGGCTGAAAGTGATTTCAACTATAGATTCGTGAACGAAAACCCAACAGTGAACCCCCCTGTTCTTTCTAGCTCTAGATTCATAGAAGGCGTCATAAACGTCGCGTGCGGTCAGCCGTTTTAGAGCGGGGTAGACGGATGGAATTTGGAACAAGTTTACATACCGAACTCTGGACATCGTTCGCATCGCAGATTCGCAGTTACGCGGCGGCCCACGGCCTCAACAGTACGCATCACGCAGTAGTCGAAGTAGGACCGGACATTATCACCCTTCGCGTCAACACCCGCTGGCTCCGCTTCACGCACAGCGAAATGACCGAGGACAACAACCGTACTGAGCCGTTCCAGATCCACGAAGATGGAACCGTGACGATCGGATCAGTCACCGAAGACATGGACTTTACAGCCGAGCGGCTGACGCGGGAGCTAATGCAGTGAGCACAGTATTTTGTTTGTCATCCCGTAGCAAAGCGAAGGGATCTGCTTTTTCTTGTTCCCT
>JBDTDX010000422.1:0-12974 GCA_039922815.1 Granulicella sp. | reverse complement strand
CAACGTCATGTAGCCATAGTCCCCCATCCAGAGCGCCGCCTGGTGAGTACCGATAAATCCCGAGATGGTCCTGTCCTGATACTTATACGACAGACCAGGCTGCTTGTTCTGTCTGGTTTGGGCCGTCCAACTTGTCATGCCGAAGGGAGGCGTAACCACCGGCATCGTGCGGCCATAGCCAATTGGGCCGCTTCCCGTACCTATATAGAGGTTGACCCAATCGATGGGATCGGCAAGCGCAGGCTGCACCAGCAGCGCGAGCAGTAGAGATATCGCGCAGAGGAATTTACTCAACTTGAAGAAAATGTAGCTCATTTGGAGGAGGCCGTAACAAAGCGGGTATCGATGGCGGAATCAACTACACGGCCGAACTCCTCAACGTTGCAAGAATAGCCGGGAGCCGAACCGCTGCAGCCAGGGATGAAGACAGGTGCGATGGAGGGATGCTCATCACCCGTCAGGGAACGGAGATTGCGTATCTGATCCAAAGTCTGACTGATAAAGAGAACGCGAACGGTGGCGTTGCCGCCAGCGTGACCGCGACGGATCTCGAAGACTAGCGCGCTTCCCGGTGGAGTTGCGTTGAGGGTTTGGTCTGGAAGAACCCAGTCGAGATGCAACAGGCCTCCGAGCCAACTCAAATTCGAGTCGTGTCCGTCAAGCAGGATAAAGCGATCTCCCGGAATGCCAAGTTCATGGGGTGTTGCCTTACCCGTGGCAGCACTGAGGATTGTGTCGCTGATATGCGCTGCCAAATCTGATGCGGACACCTGAGCTTCGTAAGGGGTGCGGAGCATGAAGTCATGGTACTGCGTATTCATTTGCATCAGATCATTGAGGTCTGCACGCGAGACACGGCCCCACCCAACCTGCGACATCGGCATGCCTTCCGTGTACTGAAGCAGGAAGTTCTCGGCAAAGTCAGCTCCAAGGGTTACTGGATTTTCAATATGCGGATCACGCGGAGCCGCAATGCCATTCTGTACCCGCACGCTGCGAAAGTCCGGAACAGATGCCTTGCAACCGGGGCCTTTGCAATCGGCGAGAATGGAGTGCATTTTTTCTAAAGGACGAGCAAAGGCGTTGGTGAACCATTCAGGCTGATCGGCCATGCGGCCCAACATGGCGGCCTCTCTACGTTTGTCGTCGACGAAGCCACTCCTCGACGGGAGAAAGAGCGGGTTGAAATCGCCGTCAACCGAGTGAACCATGACCGTGCATTGCGGGGAGAGTCCGGAGATGATTGCCTTTGCCGAGGCGATGGTCCGTTGTGTGGTGTTTGCCTCTATATAAATCCCTGTATGAACGCACGAGTTGGGCTCGAGGAGCGAGGCGTAACGCGCGCGGTAGAACTCCGCGAGCAAACGCAGCGCCTCACTTCCGTGCTGTGTCAGGACGCCAGGGCTTGTCGGCCACGTAGGCCATAGCTGTGCGTTGTAGGCACTGGAGCGCGTCTCGCTTTCAATCGGCGCACGCACACCATGCCGCATGAGGACGATTACAGCCTGAAGATCGCCGTCGTCTTGCGCCGGAAGAGTCTGTGCAACAACAATGTGACTCCAGATTGCAAGCAACACAATCGCGAGTACACTGCGCAGATGGTGTCCCGTGAAAATCATTGCGACTCCTTTAGCCCAGCATCTTTGCGCGGTAGCCCCGAGTGAAATGCGCTCGATTGGACATCGGCAGCAAACAAATCCAGCACCGGGAGAGCCCTACTTAACTTTCGCAGAGGAAGGCGCGGGTCGAAGGTTCTTCGCATCCTGCTTCAGGTAGGTAGCAAGCTCCTCATATTGGTTGGTAGCGATAAAGTTAACTCCGGCAGCAATTGCCGCCTTCCAGCGTAAAACCACCGCCTCGCGCGAGCCGAAGTTATAGCTCTGTCCCCAGCCTTGGTCTTCTGCAGGAGCAAAGCCATCCAGCGCATAAAACCGTACCCAATATCCCATGGAATGTGCATAGTCAACGAGCGATTTCAGTCGCTTGTTATCCGCAGTATTCCAGTCTCCCGCGTGCGGTTCCCCGCCCTCTTCCACCTGATACCACGTGCCGTTCCACCAGCGCCTATAGTTTGTGGGTTTCCCGATTACAAGTTCCTCAGGCGTGGCAGTGACGGCCCAATGCACCTGCTGCTCTCTCGTCATGTTCTGTGGCGCGGCACGTGTGTGCGCCGAACCGAAGAGACGCAGGCGAGCGCCGACGGGGAGAACATCGTAGAAAACCTTCTGTTGCTCATCGGCCTCTTCGGTGACCACAAGAATAGGCTGGCGATCAATCGGCGAGAGTTCGTTCGGGTTACTTGTTTTGACGGCAGTCGACAGCCACTCTTCATGTTGGCCGAGGATCTGCCAAACGGCCTGAAGCAGGGCGGTTTGATTATCTTTGAAATCGAAATGCAGCACAATAACTGGCCACTGGCTTCGTTTGTTTTCAGCAATAGCTTTTTTTATGATGGGAGTGACCTGCTTGAAAAAATAGTCTTCAAGGGTTGGCTCACTGCCAGTCGGATGCGGCGTATGAGAGACGACAACACGACCCTTATGAGTAACTGGGTCGACGTACCAGGCAAGATCCTGCTCAATCGATACCGGAAAGCCGGAATCGAGGGCGCGCTGGATGCGGTTGTTCCACTGGCCTTCGTAGGGATAACAGTTGTGTGCATCCAGGATCGGTTGATTGTGATTCAGAAAGTCCAGATTTGCTTCTTGAGCGTGAACGGGGAAGGAAGACGCGACTACGGCTATAAACAGGGCGAAAATTGAGATGGCTCGATGACGCATGCTGATTCCTTTTCCTAGCGTGTGAGATGCAGACACGATGAGTCATTCAAACACGCCCTTGGATCTCACGGACATTGTTACTCCGTCGCAGTGGCTTGCGAGCAACTGATTGCAATCTGAGACGAAGATCGTGCCAGCCGATTGAATCTCTTCCGATCAGATAATGGAGGCTGGTCGCTCTAATAGCAAGAGCGCTGGCATGCCAGTCAAACCCAATAGAGACCACCTGGTGTACGCTGAAAGACCGTTCTTTTCCAGCAGGCTATCATTCGAGGGGCATAAGCAGTATAATTTCATTATTCCCTTGACTTTCAAACCCCTATTGATTAGAAGTGGGGCTATAGTTTAGGGTACGTTAGCGGTAACTGAACTTACGCACAGTTCAGCATTGTTTCGATTTTGGAGGCTACTATGTATATCAAGAAAGTGATCTTTCACGCATTTTTGTGTCTGATCGTCGCCGGTCTATTGGGCTCAGCCATGCCTTTTGCGATGGCCCAATCTGACTCTTCCTCCCTATCCGGCACCGTCGCGGACGCATCGGGCGCCGTTTTACCCAACGCCAAAGTTCATGTCCACAATAGTGCCACGCGTGCCGATGTCGATGTTGTCAGCAATGGGCAGGGCAGTTTCAATATCCCCAATCTCGCACCGGGCGACTACAGTATTCGCGTCGAAGCCGCTGGGTTCCAAACCACGACACTCAGCAATGTGCATGTGGACGCCAGTATTGGTCGGCGCGTTGATATCGCAATGAAGATCGGTGATACCAACACAGAGGTCAACGTAGAAGCAGGCGCGAATGCGATTCAGACCGAAAGCGCTGCGGTTGGCCAACTCGTCACTCAAGATCAGGTTAAAAGCATTCAGCTTAATGGTCGCAATCCGCTTTACCTCTCACAGCTTGAGCCCGGCGTAGTCCGTGGAAACTCCATGGCAGCTTTTTCCTTCGGTCTCGACAATGGCATCAATGTCAGTGGAGCTCGCTCACAAGAAAGTGTCATCACCTACGATGGTGCGCCAATGGTGCGTACCCGGTCCAACGGCACCAGTACCGGTGTAGCGGACGTTGATTCGACCTCGCAAGTGCAGATTCTGACCACCAGCTACCCGGCAGAGTACGGACGTACCTCGGGCGGCCAGGTTCGCATCGTGCCAAAGAGCGGTACCAGCGATTTCCACGGCAGCGCATTCGAGTTCTTCCGCAACACTGTTCTGAACGCGAACACTTGGAGCCGAAATTTTGCGGGACTAAAGCGCCAGGCATTCCGTTATAACCAATTCGGATGGAACTTCAATGGTCCGGTCTACATTCCCGGCCACTTCAACACGGATCGCAAAAAGCTGTTTTTCCTTCTAGGTCAGGAATACACCCGTTACAACCACGACGATCTCGCACAACGGCAGGTTCCCACCGCTCTCATGCGAGCAGGAAACTTTAGTGAGTTGCTCAGTCCCAATTTCTTTTACAACAAGCCTGTAACGATTGTGAATCCGGCTACGCAAGTTGCATATGCGAATAACATTATTCCAGCAGGCCAACTCAGTCCAAACGGATTGGCCCTGCTCAATGCCTATCCAGCAGCAAATGCAAGCGCACCTGGTTACAACTGGATCGACTCAGCCCTCTACACCGAAGCACAGCGGAAAGACTCTATCGTCGTTGACTACATCCCGACCGACGCGCATCACTTCCGCTTCAGCCTGCTCAATTACAACTACAAGGATTACGAGCCGCACTACGGAAACTTCAACCGAAACCCGCGTATCTTCAACCGCCCTAACCAGGTTGCAGTCTTCCACTACTCCTGGACGATTAATCCTTCAACGGTAAATGAACTGATCGTCGCGGCTGCTGCAGATCATGTGAATATTGGTATTGATACCTCGCTTGGCCTCTATGATCGGACCAAGTACGGGATCAACTATCCCTATCTATATGACGGCTCTGTCAAAGTTCTTCCCAATAAGATCCCAACCATCAACATTGCAAATTTTGGCACGCTTGACGGCGGCCCCTATCCTTCGCGTTCAGGCGGCATAGTCTATGACATTGCTGATAATTTGACCAAAGTCATTGGCAATCACACGTTGAAGTTCGGCGGACTCTGGGAATATGCCGGCGAGAACAACTTTGACCAGATCAATGTTAGCTCTACTATCCCTGGGTCCACAAACAACCAGAACGGTCTATTTACCTTTACAGATAAACGTAGTGGCAGCGTAACCTCAAACGCTGCGGTTGCCAATGCTGCTCTGGGTCTCTTCGATACCTATGGTGAAATTGGCCAGCGCTCCTATACCCTCTTCCGGGGTAATCAGTTTGGTGGCTTTGCTCAGGACCAGTGGCGTGCCTCCTCCAAGCTCGTGCTTGAATACGGCGTTCGCTACGTGGTGAACACTCCTTATTACGCTGTATGGGGAAACCAGTCCTTCTTCAATCCAATCTATTACAATCCTGCGGCCGCTCCCGCAGTCGATCCCAACACGGGCTTTACCACCGGTGGCACGCCTTTGAACGGCGTCGTCATTCCAGGTAGCGGCTTTCCGAGTGTAGCGAAGGGACATGTACCTGCCGCCATTCTCGCCAACGGTTATGCCGCAAACTTCCACAACACGAAGCGTGGATATCACCCAAGTGTGTACAGTGACATCCAGCCTCGTCTAGGTTTCGCTTACCAGATCAACCAGGGTACTGTGATTCGTGGTGGTGCTGGCCGGTACATTCAGCGGCTTGGTATTAGTGATAATGTCCAGGTCGGTGGAAATGCACCGTTTCAGCCATCTTCAACCGTTACGAACGGCAGCGTCGATAATCCTGGAGGCATCGGGACTAACAACACGCCACTTTCCTTTACATCACATCAATTCCAGTACCCGAGCCCAAGTTCATTCGGCTGGAATCTCACGGTCGAGCAGGAATTCAACAATATAGGCACTTTTACTCTTGCGTATGTAGGCCGGCGCGGTCTCCATCTGGAACAGTTGGCCAATATCAATCAACTGCAGCCAGGCACCCTTAAGCCGAATTCCACAATTTCCCCCGATTCTCTCCGTCCCTACAAGGGCTATTCAACGATCATTGAGTCTGAGAACCAGGGAGCTTCCATCTATCACTCCATGCAGGCTAACTTCAAGCGCCGCCTGTCCAAGGGTGTGCTTTTTGGAGTCGCATACACCTGGTCTAAGAGTCTAGACTTCGGATCCTCTAACGGTACAAGTCTTCCCAATGCATTCAACAGGTCCATCTACTACGGTCCCAGCGACTTTGACACACGCCATGTGCTGGTTATGAACTATGTTTGGAACATCCCGTTTGCTACACATTCAACAAACGGGTTGGTTCGCCACTCTCTTGGGAACTGGCAGTTTTCAGGAACAATTCAAGGTCAGTCTGGAAGACCGCTTAACGTTCAACAGAGCAACGACTACGCAGGTGTAGGCCCCGGTTCAGGTAACCAGTCCTGGCTACATACCCGCAGCCCCATTCTTTACCATCAGTTCGCCGGTGGTAAGAATACCAATCAATGGTTCGAGCCTGGCGTTTACGCTCCTGCCAGTGCAGGCACTTTTGCACCTCGCGGATCTCGGAACTCGGTCTATGGCCCTGGTTTTCAGAGCTATAACGCTGCGCTGCAAAAGGAAATGCACATTATCCCCGGTCACGATAATCACCAACTGGTCTTCCGCGCCGAGGCATTCAACTACCTCAACCATCCAAACCTGGACAACCCTGATACCGGCCCGACAAGCGGCACGTTCGGTCGGGTCAATAGCAAGGGAGGAACGTACGCATCGGAACGGCAGCTTCAGTTTAGCCTGCGCTATGCCTTTTAACAGAAGTTGACTTGAATCAAAACGATGGGCCTTGCGAATCTGCAAGGCCTATCGTTTTGGTTCTATCTCGAAACATTACGTCGCCAATCTCAACCATTGCAAGCCCCACTTGGATTTAGTGCCACCTAATCGGCTACGCTCAGCAGGTTGAAACATCTCCAGAGCTTATTTCCTGGACAACCATCAGTTTCGAACTGATGTCGGTTTATCGCTCATCTCAAATCTGAGTTCTCCCCCAGCCATCAAATTACGATGCCGCAGAGTATAGCCATGTAATTTATGACCGTTGAGCAAGACGCGAGCGACATACACTTTTCCAGCACTCGCACCCTTCGCAACGATATGAAAAGTCTTTCCGCCTTGTAGATGAATCGTAACGTCGTCGAAGCGCGGTGAGCCAAGCCAATACTCGGGTACACCCGGACATACCTGATAGAAACCTAGTGCACTCAGGACATACCAGGCGCTCATCTGCCCGGCGTCGTCATTTCCAGCAAGACCATCGGGTGCATCCTTATATTCGCTGTCCATCAGAGCGCGTACATGTTCCTGTGTCTTTGAGGGTGCACCGCCAGCATCGTAAAGATAGGCAATATGGTGGCTTGGCTCGTTTCCATGATTGTAATAGTTGCCCGCAAACAACTCGTCGAGCTTCTTGACGAAGGCGGTCTTGCCTCCCTCTAGAGCAATGAGACCCGGCACATCTTGCGGCACAAAGAAGGTGTACTGCCATGGAAGACCCTCAGTTATCCATGTATATTTCCCATCGGGCCTGAAAGGCGAGGCCCAGGTACCGTCTGCGTGTCGTCCTCGGGCAAAGCCCGTTGCGGGGTCTATTACCTTTCGCCAGTTTTGCCCTCGCTCACGAAACATCTTTGCATCTTGAGTTTTGCCAAGCGCTGATGCCATGTTCCCGATCATCGCGTCGTCATAGGCATACTCGAGCGTGCGTGAAACTTGCTCATTTTTATGGAATGCATCCTGGAGTGGGTCTTCGAGTGGGATGTAGCCGTATTTGAGATAAGAATCTAGTCCACGACGACCTTTACCGTCGAGATATTCCGCATACGGAGGCATCACTGTGGCATTCCTACGCATAAGTTCATAGGCCTTCTCCGCATCGAATCCACGCAGTCCCTTGCGATAGGCGTCGACGATAGTAACAACAGAATGATCGCCCACCATCTCTGAGGTGTAACTGTTCCAAGCCGGATAGATCGGCAGAAAACCGCCTTGTTCCCCTTTCGCGATAAGCGACTGCACCATATCGACGTCGCGTTGAGGATCAAGGATAGTCAACAGAGGATGCTGCGCACGGAACGTGTCCCACATAGAGAAGTCGTCATAATAGGTAAAACCAGCCGCATGCTCGATCTTTCCTTCACTCGCAAAACGAGGATAACTGCCGTCCACATCGCTATAGGTCCTTGGATGAAGCAACGCATGATAGAGCGCTGTGTAGAAGATAGTGGTTGCTGGCACATTGTCTTTCACCTCTACGAGCCTAAGATTTCGATTCCATTCTGCTTTCGCTTGGCCCTTTACTCTTTCAAAGTCCCAATCGGCGATCTCTGCATGCAGATTTTTTCGAGCTTCCTCCAGACTCACAAACGACGTGCCAATGCGGGCGATAACAACTTCTCCTCGATGCACGTTTTGAAAGCGAACATAGGCTCCAAATCCTGGACGGGTTCCCGCTGACGGGAGCTTTGCGGCGGACAAGGGGGCCCCTCCCGTAGTGGTCGCGACTTTTGAAATTGGGATAACACCAAGTGGAAGCCCATCACCGCGCTGTTCCCCAATGCTGTCTTTTACCTGCGAGCCCGTCCATACACCTTCATCGCCGAATTTGTTACTGAACTCGATGACAAAATAGCTGCTAAAGCCGGCAAGTTTGCCACTGCCAGCATATTCTCTTCGGACTGGAATCTCTCCTGTCACCTCTTGCAGCTTTTGATCCGCACGGACCCATCCGTCACCTCCACGAGCGTTATTTTCAATAACAATCGAGCCGTCACCTTCCTGGTCGAACGTAAAGCGCATCATTCCTGAGCGTGTCGTACCAGTAATCTCTGCGCTTACACCAGCATCCTTCAACTTCACAGAATAGGCATAGGGTGTGGCGACTTCACTACTACGATCGAAACTGGAAGCACGCTCGACCGCTGACGTCTTCAATGGACCGATCGAAGCCATCAAGGTCACACTCCCATAGTCCGGAACGCAGCTTCCACTCAGAAAATGGGAGCCTCTAAATCCTTGTATTTTCGTATCTGAGAAATAGTATGGAGCCACGCATTTGATCTCTCCGGCTCTCGTCTGCGGTGTCCAATTAGTCATGGCGAAAGGTACGCCAACTGCCGGGTAAGTTTGTCCCTCATTGGCTGTTCCCACAAGCGGATGAACGCTATCGACCGGTGAGGACTGTGCCCAGAGAGAGGAAAACGAGAGTAATGTCATCATGACTGCGAGCTGAGTCTTGGAGACCACCATAAGGAAGAGCCTTTCAATAAGATATTTCTGCATCTTCGGCTTTACCGAATAAGAATATGGAAAATCTGAGCCGGAACAAGCACAACTTCCGATGGCCATAGCATAAACATTTATTTACCGTCAGCGAAGATCACGCACATTACAACCTCATAGGAGCAAAGTCTTTCGCTATTATTAGATACAATTTCGAAGTTATAAGGATTTCGTAACGGCCGTCACGGCCGCGTCAGGAAAATAGATGGCCATGAGCAGGTTTTCACGCCGCCGATTTCTCACTACTACCTCTACCGTTATAGGAACTCTGCCGCTAACAAAGCGTTTGGGGCTGGCACAGACAGTGCGCGATGAGCGAGCCGATTTAAAGCTCTGGTACACCAAGCCAGCATCGCAATGGGTTGATGCCCTACCTGTCGGCAACGGGCGTCTAGGAGCAATGGTTTTCGGCGGCGGCGCAATCGATCCTAAAGACGCAAAAGCTGACAAAACAGCAGGCCCAGTTCCCACTGACCCCGCAAAAGAAACACTACAACTGAACGACGACACGCTTTGGTCGGGTTTGCCTGTGGATGGCAACAATCTCGATGCCAAAAATCATCTGGCTTCGATTCGTCAAGCTGTTCTGGAACAAAGCAATTATCATCTGGCCGACCAAATATGCCAAAAGATGCAAGGCCTTTTTGCAGAGGCGTACCAGCCGATTGGCAATTTGCATGCCGATTGCACTCATAGTGGCCCGGTAACGGAATATCGCCGCGAACTCGACTTGGCGTCCGCTGTGGCGCGGATATACTACAGGGTCGGCGATGTCACCTTTGAACGCGCGGTATTTTCCTCCGCCCCCGATCAGGCAATCGTGCTCCGACTATCTGCAAGTCAGCCCGGCCAGCTAAACATGACACTATGGATGGACGGTCCGCTTGTGAAGTCTGTGCAATCGACACCCGACAATCGCCTTCTGCTAACAGGCAAGGCCGCACGGCATGTTGCTGGAGCAGGGCATCCGGGTAGCGAGAATCCGGTCGTGCTTTCTGACACTCCAGGTGAGGGCATGTACTACGCCGCGCTATTGCAGGCGACTGTTGAAGGAGGTCACATCACCGTAGAGGAGGGAAAGCTCCTCATCCTCGGGGCGACGACATGCACTGTTGTGCTCGCTGCAGCTACTGGCTACCGCGGTTTCGCTCAGAACCCAGATACCCCTCAGGCCGCAGTGAACAAGCATGCAGCCGATCAACTCGATTTGGCATTGAAGCAGAGTTACACCGAGTTGATGCAGCGACATGTGGTCGATTATCGAAAGCTTTTTGATCGGGTGTCTATTACGCTCGGGTCAAACCGCTTTGCGTCGCAACCTACGGACCAACGCCTGGCGAACTTTGCTACCGATCCCGATCCTTCGCTACTGGCGCTCTACTTCCACTATGGACGCTATCTACTCATCAGCAGTTCCCGGCCGGGCACACAGCCAGCGAATCTACAGGGGATTTGGAACTACCAGGTACAGCCGCCATGGAGCAGCAACTGGACAGCAAACATCAACATCCAGATGAACTACTGGCCCTCAGAGACTTGCAATCTGAGCGACTGCACCGAGCCATTATTGAGCCTCATCAAGGATCTTAGCCAGACCGGCGCGCGGGCAGCCCAGGAGACGTACGGCTTGCCGGGATGGGTGTCCCATCACAATATCGATATCTGGCGTGCTGCAAACCCAGTGGGCATGGGAGTCGGTGCTCCTACCTGGGCAAACTGGGGCATGAGTGGACCTTGGCTCTGCGCCCATCTGTTCGAACACTATCGTTTCAGCCTCGACCGCGAATTTCTGCGAACCCACGCTTATCCCTTGATGAAGGGTTCGGCGGAATTCTGCCTAGCGTGGCTGATCGAAGACGGAAAAGGACATCTGACAACATGTCCTTCGGAATCGACGGAAAATAATTTCATGGCCCCAGACGGCAAGACCGCCATGACGAGTGCCGGCTCCACGATGGATATGGCACTCATCCGTGAATTATTCACGAACTGCATAGCGGCTGCAAAAGAACTAGGTATTGATGACGAGTTTGCGGCGAAGCTCAATGCGGCGCGTGCCCGGCTATTGCCCTACCAAATCGGCAGCCACGGTCAGCTTCAGGAATGGTCCATCGATTTCGTAGAGAGTACGCCGGGGCAGCGACACATGTCTCACTTGTATCCGCTCTATCCTGGCAGTGAGATTACCCCTCGCGGAACCCCCGAACTGGCAAAGGCTGCGCGGATCTCGCTTGAGCGGCGGTTAGCCAATGGTGGCGCCTATACCGGCTGGAGCCGCGCTTGGGCCATCGGCTTCTGGTCGCGTCTGGCCGACGGCGATAAGGCGTGGGAATCTCTGAGCATGCTGATGCAGCATAGTACCAACATGAATCTGTTCGATACCCACCCGTCTGGCAAGACCTCCATCTTCCAGATTGACGGCAACTTTGGCGCGACTGCGGCCATAGCTGAGATGCTGATGCAAAGTCACTCTGGCGTCATCGATATCCTGCCAGCATTGCCCTCAGCATGGCCAGTGGGCGAAGTCAAAGGTTTGAGAGCGCGCGGTTCCGTTCAAGTAGATCTCCGCTGGGAGAACGGAAAGGCGACCACAGCCATGGTGCGTCCGGATTTTTCAGGAGAATATCGCTTGCGTGTACCACCGGGGCAGAAGATTCGCGGTATTGTCAACGGACGCAACATTTCTCATAGCGTCAATTCGGATGGAAGTATCAGCGCAATATTGGCGGCGAAACGTACATACCGTATAAAGTTTGTATAGGATCTCTATTTGTTGAGACACATCCGCACAAATTTGCCGGCCTGAAATTCTTAACGGTAGGATGCGCTTTAAGGAGCGTGTCCCGCTTCAAGCAAAGGAGAACCATGAAAGCGCTTTGCCAGTTGATTGCAGTGATTCTGACCTGCATGTTACTCGAATTACCTTGCCATGCAGCTTCAGGGAAACCGAAGGGTGCGATCCGGCATATTGTGGTGATCTTCCAGGAAAATGTCTCGTTCGATCATTACTTTGCAACCTACCCGAGTGCTCTGAATCCCGAAGGCGAGCCAAAATTCACGGCGCTTCCTGGAACACCAAAAGTGGAAGGGTTGAGCGGCGATCTACTCACGAAGAATCCAAATTTCCTGAACGAGGAAAACGGGGCAGGAAGAACGAACCCTTTTCGGCTGCGTCGGAATCAGGCAGCTACGGCAGATCAGAATCATAATTATCAGGCCGAGCAACTCGCCTTTAATGGTGGGAAGATGGATCTGTTTCCTAAATCAGTCGGTCGGCCCGATGGCCCGCGCGTACCCGGTGAGCATGCGGGTATCCTAGCCACCTCTGGCCTGACGATGGGTTACTTCGACGGCAATACAGTCACAGCGTATTGGAACTACGCGCAGCATTTCGCGATGAGCGATCATCAGTTCGATGTGGTTTTTGGACCATCGACTCCCGGTGCAATCAACCTCGCTTCTGGCACAACAAACGGGGTGGTGAACGATCAAAATGCCGGAGGAGATATTATTTCAGATGGCAACGGCGGGTTCACGATGATTAGCGATCCCCTTCCGGTTGAGGATGCATGCGCAAGTACGTCTGATGCGCTTGTGCATATGACCGGCCGGAACATCGGTGATTTGCTGAACGAAGCAAAAGTTTCCTGGGGCTTTTTTCAGGGAGGATTTGATCTAACCGCTGTAAATTCGAACGGCACATCGGGCTGCCGTCGCAGCAATACATCAGCCGCCGAGTTGCCCAAGCGTGATTACCTGCCGCATCATGAGCCGTTCCAGTACTACAAGAGCACGGCGAATCCTGATCACATTCGACCAAAGAGCGTGAAG
>JBDTDX010000421.1:0-2619 GCA_039922815.1 Granulicella sp. | reverse complement strand
CGAATTGAGCACAATTTGTTCATTACCTGCGGCGCATAACCAAGAAGATGATCAAGCTGAGCACAATGAGGCCGATGCTTCCTGGCCAGATAAAGAACCCACCGCCGCTTGATACGCCAGCCACCAGACACCCGGTGAAGGAAAACACACTCACGGTGAGTAACGTGACAAGCAAAGCCGCTCTAGCTATTGAGGCGAAATACGTTACTGTGCGTTGAGGAGCAGCAGTCATAGATTCTCCGGTAGACAGAAACAAGAAAGCCCGCTCGTAGCGGGCTCTCCTTCGTTGACCTCTTTAGAATTTGTTTACCGTTGTGGGATCAACCGTAACAATCTCTTCTCTATCCGAAACGACTTCGCCTTCGGAGATGTTTCCGAAGGTGCCCCTTGCTCCCGACTTGTCGTTAGAGCCAGCTTCACTTGCGGAGGAGATGTCGCGAGCACCTGTCTCCTTTAGCGAGTCCTTAGCCGCGTCGATCTCCTCGGAAGTGTCGCAATGAACCGATAGCAGCGTACCGCCGTCCTTCACCGCACCTTCGTAGCGCTTTGCCTCATATTCGGGTATACCCATGCCAACAAGTGCGCCGACCAGGCCGCCTACTGCGCCACCCACTCCCACGCCGGCCAGGGTAGCCATAATTGGGCCGGCCGCGATAAGGGGTCCAACACCGGGAATTGCAAGAGCGCCAATTCCGGCCAGAAGTCCGAGTGTCCCGCCGATGACGCCACCGGTCGTTACTCCCGTCGTAGTTCCTTCGGGTGCCTTCGTGTGCTTCTCATGAGCGAAGGCCTTGGTGCTTTCATCATCAGGAAGCAGAACGGAGATATCTCCGTTTGTAAAACCCTTCGTGAGAAGGTGATCCACTGCTGCCTCTGCGGTGCCGGGTGTTGCGTAGATGCCGAATACTGCCATGTGCTTGCTGGACATTTGGAAACTCCTATTTGTGATAATGGTGGGTTGAATTACTTAACGGTAAGTTCGTTCTTGATTGCGTCAGCCGGGGTAACGCTCGCGGCGTCGGACGCCACCTTTTGCTTCTCTTCTTCTGACTTGACGGGGCCCTTAAGCGTCACTGTTCCATTGAGGGTGATGATCTTCACGTTATGTGCGTAGGTAGAAAGTTCCTTGTCGGCGATGATGGCACGTCTCACTTTGGCCGTCATCTGACGATCCGCCTTTGCGTTGCTCTGGCTGTCCGCAGTGGTCTGCTGTCCTTTGTTGTGAGCCGAATCATCAACCGCAGTCTGTGAGAACCCTTGAGCGGCGAATATAAGTGCAACCACGGCCGAAGCCGCGAACCTAAAACCAAACTTTTTCATGGTAGAAAAGCCTTGCCACAAGTTGTGGACTATCTGGTTGCCGGAAGAGGCAGAGGGGCTGGCAACTTGCATTGCATGAGATGAAACAAGATTGTGCTTAGTTGTCCCCATAACATATGAACATTAAAATTTGAAGTCTAAGCCACCGTATGCGCGGCCAGTCTTTGCGGTTTTAAACAACTAATTTGGCAGATTTTCTAACTCAGCAACTAAACTACCGTGTTTGTGGTTCAATTCCTTCAGCCAAAGTCCAGGAAGACTTGCTCCCATCATTGAGCTACGAGTTGCAAAGAAAATACATCAAAGAGAGCAAAACGATCGCTTCTAACTGAGATAGGCTCACGTTGAATACAGGTTTGCAAAGTTTTTTCTTAGGCGGCTTCGAGGCTGCCACGCACCGCCGGCGTGACGGCTTTCAAACAGACGTTATTGGCGCTACACACCACGACAAGCGAACAATTGAGGATCATCGCCTGCTTGAGGAAGCCGGGATTCGTACAGTCCGTGATGGACTACGCTGGCACTTGGTGGAAACGGTCCCCTGCGTCTACGACTGGTCAAGCGAAGACAGAGACCCTGCATCGCAGGCTGAACGTGCAGGCTCATCGCTTGGCCAATATTCTATGCCACCGCGAGCGGCCTCATGTGGGGCACCAACTCACGCTCTCCTATGACCGCAGGCAGATCATTCTTGAG
This sequence comes from Granulicella sp., assembly GCA_039922815.1. Lineage (GTDB taxonomy): Bacteria > Acidobacteriota > Terriglobia > Terriglobales > Acidobacteriaceae > Edaphobacter. The sequence continues at coordinate 603 of JBDTDX010000421.1, read as the reverse complement.
CGAAGTGATCTGACCGACAAGCTGGCAGGCTAGTACGTTGAGGTCTATGACTTCGCCGATCGGCCGCTCGAGGTGCGATGGAAAAATTACTCGCTTCCCTATCGTATCTTCACCAAGGACCAGCGAGTGAGTCGCACGGCCATCGTCGAGAACAAGCGGTTGAGTCATGCGCTCGCAACCGTAAAGGCACAGCACGATATTGAATACTTGCCCAAGGTCATGACCAACAGCAACAAGGGCGGATACAAGAAGCGCCCGCGTCCAATCTACGGGCCCTATTACATAGAAAAAATTGCGGCACCGCCAGCGGTGGCAATGACGACTACGAATCATAAGAAGAACCTATACTGACATTTCTAATGGGCTAGCCACCCTGTCATTTCTAAAAAGCACCAACATAATTCAGGGGCTTGTTATCGGACGCGACTTCGTGATTACCGTGAATCATCTTTGACGTTTTGAGATGGTCGCCTATCGGATGACGAGACGTGAAGCGATCCTGGTGTAAACAGGCTTAGGCAAAATGTGACGGCGCAGCAAATCGGAAGAACTCTTATAGGGCCGATTTTCTACTATATGTGCGGCCATAACCCTGTCGATGCC
>JBDTDX010000420.1:0-6111 GCA_039922815.1 Granulicella sp. | reverse complement strand
GAAGAGTGGCTACTGAACGCTGAAAAGTACTCCTCGCTCGCGTGGCTGGGAGGTCTCCCCTACCCCGGCAGCCAACTCACCGAAGCCTGGAAGAAAGAAGCATTCAATGAGTTCCACGATGTCGCCGCAGGAACCGCAATTGCAGCGGCCTACATCGATGCGCAAAAAGACTTTGACGCCATTCACTGGACTGCAAACGAAGCCACCGGCAACGCGCTCAAAGAACTCAATAGCCACGTGAACACCGCTGCCCATCCCGGAGTTCCGATCATCGTCTGGAATACTCTGAGCTGGAATCGAACCGGCGTCGTAAGCGCGACCGTCCAGATGCCGCATGCCGAGCCCAACGGAATTACCGTTCTCGACGCCAACAACCAGCCAGTCCTCATGCAGGTTCTCTCCGAAGACAAAGCAACAAACACCTACCACTTACTACTCAAGCCAAAGAGCGTTCCGTCCGTCGGATATACCGTGTTTCACGTAGTTCCCGGCCAGCAAAAAGTAGCCAGTGATTTATCGCTGCATGGCTTCGTCATGGAGAACTCGCTTCTGCGAGTGACACTCGATCCCAAAACCGGCTGCATCACCAGCCTTTACCAGAAGGCAGCCAGGTTCGAAAGCATCGTTCCCGGCGAATGTGGAAACATGCTGCAGGCCTTCGTCGATAATGCTCGGAGCATGACTCAGGCTGCCATCGATAACGTCAGGGTAGAAGATGCCTGGAATATCGACAAGGACTACGAAAAGCAAGGAACAAATTTGACAATGATCGATAGCATCCAGACTATCGAGCACGGGCCCCTTCGTGAAATTATTCGAGTAACTCGTAGCTGGAGTAAGTCGAAGTTCGTCCAGGACATTACACTCTACGCGGAGACTCCGCGAGTCGATGTCGCAAACGACGTCGATTGGCACGAAACACACGTCCTGCTCAAAGCAAGCTTCCCGCTCACCGCCACAAGTCCCGTTGCCACTTACGAAATGCCTTATGGAACAATCGAACGTCCCACCACGCGCAACAATAGCGTTGAGAGCGCCAGATTTGAAGTTCCCGCTCTACGCTGGGCAGATATGGGGGACAACGAACACGGATTCAGCCTCATCAACGACTCGAAGTATGGCTACGACGCAAAGGGAAACGTCCTCAGGCTCTCGCTCCTCCGCGCTCCCCTCTATCCCGACCCAACCTCCGATCGCGGACGCCAGCAATTTTCCTACTCTCTCTACCCACACGCAGGTAACTGGAAGCAGACAGACACCGTCCTGCAAGCCTACGAATTCAACTACAAGTTACAAGCCTCGCAAGTCGAATCCCATCAGGGCAATTTGCCAGCCACACATTCTCTCGTCCAACTAAGCCCTAACAACCTCGTACTTACCGCCATGAAGAAAAGTGAAGATGGAAATAGTCTGATACTTCGCTTCTACGAGTGGGCTGGAACAAAGACAAACGCTCAAATAACCGTGCCAGCCGGAGCATCGGAAGTAGTTGAGACTGACCTGATGGAGCATGACCTGAAAAATCCAGTCGCAAAAGTAGCGATCCACGGTAACCAGTTTTCGCTAACAGTAGATCCCTTCTCGATCAATACGGTTCGCGTCAGCTATCCAGGTCAAGGGGATAGCTTCTGGCAAGCTCAGAAGTAAGTCGCCCAGCAAGTCAGTTTCTATGAGGACCACGAGCCATGCTTCGAACATGGCTCGTGGTCCTCACCATAGGAAATCGACAACGGGCAGCTCTTTAGAAAAATCCTTCGAAGGCCGAGCCGCAATTATCTCGTTGCGAAGGATCACTCGCGTCAGCGCAGTCTGATTAGTTGGAATGTCCACCACGAAAGAGTCATCAATCGGCAGCCCAGACGCCTCGCTGGCCGACACCTTACCGTCAATCATGACCGGATCACGATCCCGCGAAAAGTACCCCTGTGGCCGCTCAATCAGAAGCTCACTTGGCTTCTCCACGCCCGCAGAGTTCTTTACCGGGGGAACCGGCATGAAGCGCAAATTCAACAACGTGGTAGACCGCGGAATCGGTGCCTTGTAGTAACTCACATGACGCCCCCCATACTCCAGGTCAAAGTCGTATTCCTGATTTGGATCAGCTTGAAAAGGCCCCCAGCGCCCATCTTCTGTGGTGGTGATCTCATAAGCAGGCGTGTTCGATTCCGTAGCATCCTTCGCATCAACCGGATAGATCCGAAGATGAGCACCACTTAGCGGTTGATTCGTAAAGGCACCATTGTCAAAGCCGGTAACAAGGCCCGAGATAGTAGGGTGAGCCTCGGGAACAACAGTAAGTCGTTGCGGAGCAGCACCCACAATAAACCTGTACATTTCGGCGAAGGCACGTGGCTGAAAGGCCAGTTCACGATGGTCCAGACCAGCAAGCACCACGTTCTCCGCTCCCCGCAGCGCCGGCCCTTCATAAGAAACATGGGTCTGAATCTGCGGAGCGCCAAACGATATCCCGGTAGATTGCGCGTACTTATCCAGCTTATCGCTGCGAAGCGTCATCATCTTCACGCCCGCAACCACCTCAGACCCATCGGCCGAGGCGTGGTTGAGCGCCATCAGAAAATTACCTTTGCCGTTATATTCCCCGTTCAGGTTCGCATCGCTGTCGATGACACCGTGGTTGGGTGTGCCGCAGAGAATTGCGTAAGCAACGTTCGCGCGGCCCCCATGCAGAAGATAATTGCGTATCGTGAGACCGCCTCGGCTGCTCCCGATCAGAGCAACCTGCGTGCTATGCGTCTCAATCAGCACACGCGTCACGAAGGCGCTCAGTTCCGCAGCGGCGTCCTCCGTGGAGGAGCGATTCACCTCCGCACGCGTATCGTCGTTGCGTGAGTTAGGGTACAGAATGCGAAGCGCGAAGAGCTTATCAGCCGGATAGCCGTTCGATTCGAACAGCCAGATAATCCCAATCCACTTGGCCGCATCATCGCCGTTCCCATGAACAAAAACAACCGGCACGGATGCAGCTGGAGTAACTTGTGCATGCAACGCCGTAATTCCAAGAATAAGAACGGCAACGAGTGTGTGGGCAACGCGGACAAAGGTCATTCGATCGGCACCTGAAGGCTGAAGTAACACTACACAGCCAACCTATTTACGGTGGCCGTCACAAAACGAAAACAACTACAGGCGCGGGAGCCACGGCGCGAACAGTCTACGAGTTACTCTATACCCGCGAAATTTCCCGTGGAGAAGCACAACCCCAAGCCGTAACAAGACCTATCGCTCACTTCACAGGCTCCTCTGCGAACGTCTGACGAACACCCTCTTCAAGCGTCGTAAACGGCGCCGTATACCCTGCCGCCCTCAGTCCCGTAATGTCAGCCTGCGTGTAGTGCTGGTACCGATTCTCCAAATCACCTGGGAACGGAATGTACTCAATCGTTGCCGGTCCATGCACCGCCATCAGCGCCTCGGCCACAGCCTTGAAGCTGCGCGCCTCACCCGTCCCTGCATTCACCACGGCTTGCACCGGACGCCCCGGGCTCTCCGGCAACAGTCCCGCAAAAAACATATTGATCCGCGCCAGGTCGTTCACAAACACAAAATCACGCCGCTGCTCGCCATTTGCATAGCCGCCCGATCCCTCAAACATCCGGATCGTTCCCGTATCCTTCATCTGCTTCGTAAAGTGATGAATCACACTCGCCATGCGCCCCTTATGCTGCTCGCGTGGCCCATACACGTTGAAGTAGCGCAGCCCCACCACTGTGCTCTGGATCGTCGGCATCAGTCGCCGCACATAGTTATCGAACACCAGCTTCGAGTATCCATACACATTCAGCGGACGCTCATTCGCTGGCACCTCTGCAAACTCCGTGCTCAATCCATACGTCGCCGCCGTCGACGCATACACCAGCGGAATCTTCCGGTCCAGCGCGAACGCCAGCACCTCCTTCGAATACGTGTAGTTGTTATCCATCATGTACCGGCCGTCATCTTCAAGCGTGTTCGAGCAAGCTCCCTGGTGCAGAATCGCCCGCACCTGCGCATGCTCAAACTCCCCCGCCGCCAGCGCCGCGCGAAACTCCCTCTTATCCATATAGTCCGAGAACTGCGCTCCCCAAAGGTTCAGAAACTTCGGCCCCGAAAGACCCGGCGACGGCTCAAAATTATCCACCACCAGAATGTCACTCTCGCCCACAGCATTGAGCTGCTGAATCAGATTGCTGCCAATAAATCCCGCACCGCCCGTCACAATAATCAAAGCCGTTCTCCAGTCTTAGCTCGGTTCAACGCCAACCATCTTCTTCACCAGATTCGTCGTAGAAAACCCTTCCACTATAGGCACAATCTCCACTCGCCCGCCGCCTGCAATCACATCCTCATGCCCCACCACCGTCGCAACCGTATAGTCCCCACCCTTCACCAACACATTCGGCTTCAGCGCGCGAACAAGTTCCAGCGGCGTCTCTTCATCGAACAGCACCACCGCATCCACCGCTGCCAGCGCCGACATCACCCGCGCCCGCTCTCGCTCGCCCACAATCGGCCGCGAAGGCCCCTTCAATCGGCTCACCGAAGCATCCGTATTCAACCCCAGCACCAGCTTCGATCCAAACTTCCGGCAGTCTTCCAGCAACGCAATATGCCCCACATGCAGCAGGTCGAAGCATCCATTCGTAAACACAATCGTCTCGCCCGCAGCACGCCACTCGGCAACTCTCACCCGGGCCCGCTCAAGGTCCAGCACCTTCTCGCCGGAGTTCAATCCCGAACTGGGCGTCAACGCCGCAATCAATTCGTGCCGCGCAATCGGCACCGTTCCCACCTTACCCACAACGATCCCCGCGGCCAGGTTCGCCAGCTCCACCGCGGTGTGCAGTTGCAGCCTGCCGGCCATACCCGCTGCAAGCGTCGCAATCACCGTATCCCCCGCGCCCGATACGTCGAACACCTCCCGCGCGCGCGCCGGTGAGTGATACATCTCCGCTCCCGGCCCCACCACGCGAATGCCCTTCTCACTCATCGTTACCGTCAGAAAATCGATGTCGTGCTCGGCAATCAACTCCCGCGCCACGCCAAGCATCTCGTCCGTCCGGTGCGGCGAGATCCGCGTAGCCACAGAAAGCTCCTGCAAATTCGGGCAAACCGTCGTCGCTCCCGTGTACTTGGCAAAGTCCGGCGTCTTCGGGTCCGCCAGCACCGGCACTTTCGCCGCCCGCGCCGCCCGAATCACGCGCTCGCAGACCTCTGCCGTCAGCGCCCCCTTCGCATAGTCCGAAAGAATCACCGCATGGACCTTGCCCGCCAGCTCCACCGTCCGCTCAATCAGCCGCTGCACCTCGGCCTCCGGATAAGCATCGCGGCTCTCAATATCCAGTCGCAGCAACTGCTGCTGCCGCCCCACAAAACGCGTCTTCGAGATGGTCGGCAGCGACCCCGTCACCACCCCCACCGTATCCACCCCAGCCTTATCGAGCAGCGCCGCCAGCTCCGCCTTCTCGCCGTCCGCTCCCCAGAATCCCGCCAGAAACGCCTGGCATCCCAACCCTGCAAGATTCATCGCCACATTGGCTGCGCCACCTGGCCGCTCATACCGCTGCGCATGGCGAATCACCGGCACCGGAGCCTCCGGCGAGATCCGTTCCACCTCGCCCAGTATGTACCGGTCCAGCATAATGTCCCCCACCACAAGGACCTTGACCTGGCTAAAGCCACCCTCCAACAAATTCAGGATCGAATGCAACTCAGGCAGCATGATTCTCCTAGAAACTTCACCCCTATCATCGCATCCCAGCCCCACAAGCCCGCAACAAGCCGGGTGCCCCATCCTTCGCGCTCTATGCGAAGGGTGGGATCCCACATCTTTCGCCCCTTTGTTGTCATCCCGTAGCGAAGCGAAGGGATCTGCTGCTGCTGTTGCCTGTTCTTTTCAACCCACCCCCTCCAACACCGTCCGCACCTCGACCAGAACCTCCTCCACCCCAATCGAAGTCAGACACCTCTTCTTCTCCACCACGCAAGTCTCCAGCCCACACCCCCAGCACTCCACCCGGTGATACACCACCCGATGCTGCCTCCCATACGGAAACCAAGTCCGCGGCTTCCCTCGCGCTGAAAAAATCGCCACGCAAGGCGTCTGCATCGCCG
>JBDTDX010000419.1:0-16025 GCA_039922815.1 Granulicella sp. | reverse complement strand
ACGGTGCATGCCCGGGGCCCAGGCCAAAGAAGCGGTTTGAGCCTTCTATTCTGCCGGTAAGAGGTCGTCCATCGGAATTTTCTCGAAGTGTGGAACGATGAGCTTAATGATCAGGAGCGCCAGCAGGTAGGCCGTTGCCGAGACTGCAAAGAGAATCGAATAGCCGTGAAAATGAGTGAGGACCCAGCCTACTCCCGCAGAGAAGAGAACACCGCCAATGGACCCGGCCATGCCGCCGATGCCGGTGACCGCGCCGACTGCTTCGCGTGGGAACATGTCGGAAACGATGGTGTAGAGATTTGCGGACCAGCCCTGGTGAGCGGCGGTGGCGAGACCCAGCAAGCCAACCGCGAGCCACTCGTTCGAGACGTCGCCGAGGAAGTAAACGGGCAAAACGCAGAGGGCCATCGACAACATCGCGATATAGCGCGCCTTCTCGACGGAGATTCCCCGCTTGGCAAGAAACATGGGGATGCTGCCCCCCCCGATGGAGCCTATGGAGGAGAGGTTATAGATGATGATGAGTGGAAGCCCGAGATGCGACAGTCCGAGATGAAAACGGCCATCGAGAAACTTCGGCAACCAGTAGAGATAGAACCACCAGATCGGGTCTGTGAAGAATTTGCCGGCTGCATACGCCCAGGTCTGCTTGAAGCTGAGCAAGCGCTTCCAGGGAATCTTTGCCAACTGCTCCGGGACATCCTGGTTGATGTGGGCGAACTCGGCTGGCGAGAGGCGTTTGTGGTTGGCCGGGGTGCGATAGTTCGTCAGCCACCACACAATCCATGCTGCCGAAAAGAGGCCGGTGATGAAGAAGGCCGCATGCCAGCCATAACGGATCGTCACAATGGGGACGAGCGCGGGCGCGATCATGGCACCGATATTTGCACCGGAGTTGAAGATGCCGGTGGCGAAAGAGCGTTCCCGCTGCGGGAACCACTCGGCGGTCGTTTTGACAGCAGCAGGGAAGTTGCCGCTCTCTCCTAGTCCGAGGAAGAAGCGGGCGATGCCAAAGCCAAGCGCTGTGGTTGCAAGCGAATGTGCCATGGCCGAGATGCTCCAAACGCCCATGATCAGCGCATAGCCAAGCCGTGTGCCGATGCGGTCGATCAAGCGTCCTGCGAGAATCAGGCCGATGGCGTAAGAGAACTGAAAGGCAATGACGATGTAACTGTATTGCTGTTCGGTCCAGCCAATGCTGTGCTGCAGTACCGGTGCCAGAATGCCGAGGACCTGACGGTCCATGTAGTTGATCGAGGTTGCAAAGAAGAGCATCGCGCAGACAGTCCAGCGGACATTGCCGATGCGTGGCTGTGGCGATGCGGCAGAAGTGGATTCCATGGTGTCACTGGGTGTCGTTGGCAAGATGAATCCTCTGGGTATTTTGTTCTTAGAGCCTGTAGGCGCGGCGTACAAGGCCATTGGTCAGATCGTAGGCAACTTCGCCGGCTTCGTCTTCCTCCATGCGATGCTCGGCGACAAGGCGCGCCAGAAAGGCGGAGTCAATTCGCCGGGCAACGTCGTGACGGGCGGGAATGGAGAGGAAGGCGCGCGTATCGTCGTTGAAGCCGACGGTGTTGTAGAAGCCGGCGGTCTCGGTCGCCTGCTCGCGGAAACGCATCATGCCCTCGGGACTGTCGTGGAACCACCATGGCGGGCCGAGACGGAGGCATGGGTAGTGTCCGGCAAGCGGCGCGAGTTCTCGGCTGAAGGTACTTTCGTCGAGCGTGAACAGGATGATGGTAAGCGAGCGCTCATTGCCGAACTGATCGAGCAGCGGCTTCATGGCGTGCACGTACTCGGTCTGCTGTGGAATATCGGCACCTACGTCGCGGCCAAACTTCCGATACAACGCTTCGTTATGATTGCGCACGGAGCCTGGATGAATCTGCATGACTAGCCCATCTTCGACACTCATCCGTGCCATCTCGGTCAGCATCTGCGCACGAAACAGTTCGGCGTCCGCAGGACTCACTTGTGGCTTGAGAATGCGCTGGAAGAGCGCTTCCGAGTCTGCTGTGGAGAGGGCGGCAGTCTGCGGGGTGGCGTGGCCGTGGTCCGTCGCGGTGGCGCCCTGGTTTTTGAAGAACGCGCGGGAGGCGCGCAGTGCCTGGAGGTATCCAGCCCAGCTTGCCGTGTCCTCGTTATAAATCGTGCCGAGCTTGGTTATATTCTCACGGAAGCCGACGAACTCCGGATCGACACAGGCATCCGGCCGGAAGGTCGGCAGCACGCGCCCGCTCCAGCCTGATTCGCGCAGGGCAATATGTGAGGACAGCGGGTCGAGTGCTGAATCGGTGGTGGAGAGGACCTCGATATTGGCATGCTCGAAGAGTGCGCGCGGCAGGAATTCCGGCGTTGTGAGCTTCTCTGCAATCGTGTCGTAATAGTGGTCGGCGTTCTTTGCGGAGAGACGGTCGTGTAACCCGAAGAGCTCTTCGAATACATAGTCGAGCCAGAGTCGTGTTGGTGTGCCGCGAAACAGGAAGTACCGCTCTGCGAACAGACGCCAGATGCCGCGCGGATTCTGCACCGGCTTGTCTGGGGTGCCGGTACCGATGCCTAGCTGTTCTAACGTGACATCGCCCTGACTATAGAGCATGCGATAAACGTAGTGATCCGGAATGATGAAGAGACTTGTCGGGTCGGGGAAGGGCTTGTTTTCCGCAAACCAACTGGCCTGCGTGTGCCCATGGGGACTGATAATGGGCAGATGCTCGATGGCGCTATAGAGACGTTGCGCAATGGCGCGGGTTTGTGGATCTGCTGGGAAAAGACGGTCTTTATGCAGGAGGGCCATAGGTTCCTTGTATCTGAAATCATAAGTCGGGCGCGGTTAATCCGCAGAACGCTCGTGCCCCAGAAGTGTAGCTGGTGAGAGCGCTCCTCTGTCAACTTCGGCAGTGCTGCGTCTCCCACCATACTCGACATGGTTGTACATACAGTTCCGGAAGCCTCCTTAGGAGGGTCAGGTATGATCCTTTCTCGTGGTCCGAAAAAAAAGAGGTGTGGCAATGGGAAATTGGCGATTGATCGGGGGGCTGAGTTCGATATTGTGCCTCGGACTTCCAGGTATGGCATATGCTGCGAAAACGTGCGATGTGCATGCCTATGGGGCTAAGGGCGATGGAGTCACCAAGGACACGGCTGCGATTCAGTCCGCGATCGACGACTGCGCCAAGGCAGGCGGCGGCATCGTTTTGCTGGGGAAGAGTGCGGCTTTTCTCTCCGCGCCGCTGGTCCTGCGATCGAACATTACTCTCGACATAGCGAAGGAAACCACGCTCAAAGGGAGCACAGATCACGACGATTATCCAAGCGTCACAGAGTTCCGGCAGCCGGCAAGGCAGGCGTTGTTGAGCTCGGAGGGCGCAGATAACATCACCATTCGTGGGGGCGGCGTTATCGACGGACAGGGACAGAGTTGGTGGGAGCACGCTCGCGGTAATCCGGATTACCTTCGGCCGCGGCTGATCGTCTTCAGCCATACGAAGCATGTTTTGATGGAAAACATCACGGCGCAGAATGCTGCTTTCTGGCAGATCGTTGCGTATTATTCTAACGACCTGACCTTTCGCAATATGACCGTACTGGCTCCCGAACACGCGCCGAATACAGATGGGATCGACCCCTTCTCTTCAAGTCATGTGCTGATCGAACACGTTCGAATCGATACTGGCGATGACAATGTTGCGATCAAGAGCGGCCAGCCAGGCTCTCTTGGCCCGGATGCGCCTTCGCACGACATTATCGTGCGGAACTGCGTTTTTCAGCATGGGCATGGGTTATCGGTCGGCAGCGAGGTTGCAGGCGGGGTGCAACATTTGCTGGCAGAACATATCAGCTTTACGGGTACCGACAACGGGATTCGCGTGAAGTCGAATCGTGATCGGGGAGCCGATATCAGCGATCTTGTCTATCGCAATATCACCATGCACGATGTCAAAATGCCAATTCTGATAACGATGTTCTACCCGAAGATTCCTGATGCAATTGAGCCGGCTCCGGTGACGAGGCTTACACCGCGCTTTCATGACATTTCGCTCACCGATGTGCAGGCGAGCGGTGGAGCCAATACAGTGGTGATCGTTGGATTGCCTGAGTCGCCGATTACCGGGCTCAAGCTGACACATGTGACGGTAAGCGGTCAGAAGGGCGCAAGCATCCAATATGCGAATGTTGTGGTCGACGGCTTCACTGTGCATCCGGATACGGGCGAGGCCGTGCACCTTGGCGCTGGAGTTACGGGCAACCTGCCACGGTAACTCCAGTGCGCGAAGGTTTGGCTACTGATTGACTCCACTCGCCAGGAACCCACCATCGACCGGGAGTGTTGTTCCGCTGACGAACGATGCCGCTTCTGAAGCGAAGAAGATAGCTGCGCCGACAACCTCTTCTGTTTTGCCGAACCTGCCCATGGGAGTACGCATGAGCAGTTCATGGCCGCGCGGTGTGCTGTCGAGCAGTTCCGCATTGAGCGCCGTGCGGAAGACGCCGGGAGCGATCGCATTGACGACGACACCGCGCTTTGACCACTCGACCGCAAGCGAACGCGTAAGCGATGCAACCGCGGCCTTGCTGGCGGCGTAGGCTGCGACCTCATTAAGCGCCACAAAGGTATTGAGCGAGGCGATGTTGACGATACGTCCGTAGCCGCGTTCCAGCATCGGAGCGCCAAAGATCTGGCACGCTCGTAGAGTTCCGGTAAGATTCGTATCCAGTATCTCCTGCCAGAGATCTTCCGGAAAGGTGAGCGTGGGACCGCGCTTGATTTTGCCTGCACAGTTGATGAGGATATCTACCTTGCCGAAGGTTTTGAGGGTTTCGGCGCACAACCACTCGAGGGATTCGCGATCACTTACGTCGGAGGTTTCGCGCAGCGTTCGGCGCCCAAGCGCCTCGATCTTGTCCGCTGTTTCGTTGACTTGCTCCGCTCTACGCGCCGAGGCGACGACGTCGGCACCGGCCTCCGCCAGACCAAGCGAGAGCGCCAGTCCAATGCCAGAGGTGCCGCCGATAACGACCGCCGTGCGGCCACTGAGTGAAAGCGTATTTGAGGTAGTCAAGAAAGTTTCCTTCGATATGGATTTGGCTGCACGAACGTTACAAAAAGAGGGCGATTCAAGGTGACTTATCGCCCCAGAAACAGCGGTGCGATATGACGGTCGTATAGGTTTCCGGTGACGTTCTTTGCGACGACAGTCTCGTTTGCTTCGAGTAGATCGAGATAGCGTGAAGCCATCTTTGCGGCAACCTTGAAACCTACGTGAAGGAGTTGGCGAAAGCTTGGGTTGTACTGCGCAGAACTCTGATCGTGCCGTAGCGCGCTGGTGAACTGATCCGAGTTCCAGCCTGTGACGGTAGAAGGCTGAGGCAGCTTCGCCGGGTCGATATCGATTACGGACGCGTAGGGCGCACAGAGTTCGTCACGATGTGCGAAAGCTTCGCCGTAGATCTCCTTTGCGAGTTCCAGTCCGGCACCATCGGCTTCGGCGAGTCCGATCAATTCCTCAAGCCATGTTGTGCCTGCTGTCTTCAGGTGAACGCCGGCATCGAAGTGCTGCATTGCTTCGCGCATGGGCTTGTAGATGGAGAATTTATCCGAACCCGAATGTACGCTGAGTTTCAGGTTTGCCGGTAAGCCATACTGCTTGACCGCATAGGCGATGACTGCGATATCGTCGGAAAATTCGCGGGCGAATTGCTTCAAATCGCCTACATAATCAACACCTTTATTAAATCGGCCTGTGAACTTTGGAGCGATAGTCTGAATCGGGATTTTGTGGTCGGCAATAGCGGCGAGAATGATGAGCAACTCGGCGGGGGTCTGTGGCGAATCGGTCTCATCCATCGAAACCTCGGTTACAAAGCTGCCTGCGCCTTTCGCTGCTTCAACCTTTTGATAGATCTTCTGAGCGTCTTCCACCGCTGCCAAAAATTTATTCGCTGTTGCCTGGAAGAAGTCTTCCGTAATCGCAAACGGCGTGATTCCGGGGATCGTCTGACTGCCAACCAGTTCCGGGTGCCGTAGGGCGAATGCCTTCAGGGATTTCGCTGAGGCGGGCTTGCCGATCTTATCTGCAACGTCGAGCGTGAAGAAATCGCATGGTGCGAGGAAGCGGTCGACCGTGGACACATTGATATGGTCCGCATCACAGAAGTAAGAACTCTTCCAGCCGAGCGCTTTTACTGCTGCATCCGCCGCGCGTCGCGTGGTGTCCGGTTCGGAATGGATGATCGTGTGCTCACGGTTGCTTTTGTTCCAGACGGGTGCAACGGTCACGCCCTCCTCCGCAGCGCGAACGCACGCTGCCAATTGTGCTTTTGCCTGGTGCGCGAAACGGTCGCCGACACCAACTGAATACTTGGGAAGTTGTACGGAAGGGCTGCTCAAGAGAGACTCCTGGATAAGTGAAAAACGCGCCGGGCACGACGGCCAGCCGACTATCCAACCATACTTGCACCTCATTTGTGCGTCAATGCGGGCTCAAGCGGCTGAAATGGAACGGATCGCCTCTTCAAGAAGCTTGGTAACGTGCAAAATGCGTGTTTCATCTAACAAATTAAAAAAAGGAAGTGCAATCGTGCGGGCGCTGATTGATTCCGTTACCGGCAATAGATGCCTTATTCTAAATTTGCTGTAAGCAGGTTGCGTATGGATTGGAGCAAAGTAGCGCCCACAACCAATATCATGCTTGATCAAATTGCCAACGATCGAATCTCTGTTTTCACGGCTGAATCTCGGTGCCAGTCGAATAACATACACAAACCAGCTTATCTGCCGGTGCGGAAGTTTGAGGAGTGGTCGTTCTACGACATTCATGCCCTGCAGGGCCTTGTCGTAGGTGCAAGCCACGGCTTTGCGGATCGTCAAAATAGATTCGATGCGCCGCATTTGTGCACACCCCAGTGCACAATTGATTTCCGATAACCGATAATTCCAGCCCAGGATGGAATGCTGATGCCCGGCATCCGAGTCGTACCGCCCCTGGTTGCGCATCGCCCGTATTGCGCTAGCCAGGAGTGGGTCGCGTGTCACGACCATTCCGCCTTCGCCAGTAGTAATTTGTTTATTTGGGTAGAACGCAAATACCGCAGCATCTCCGAAAGAGCCAGCACGCCGGGTACCGTATTCGGCGCCGAGAGCTTCACATGCATCTTCAATGACTTTTAGATGGTGCCGCTTTGCAATATCGAGAAGAGCATCTACCTCCGCAGGAACTCCGAAAGTGTGAACAATAACGATAGCGCGTGTTCGTGCGGTAACAGCATCTTCTACGCACGCCGGGTTTAGGTTCAATGTTACAGGATCGATATCTACAAAGATCGGCGTAGCACCCTCATAGCGGATAGCATTCGCCGCAGCGATGAAAGTGAAAGAAGGAACAATAACTTCATCCCCTGGACCTATACCTAGCGCACGAATACATAAATGCAAACCGGCCGTGCCTGAGCTAACTGCAATACCAAAGGGCTGTCCGACGTAAGTACTTATAGACGCTTCAAACTCTTCCATCTTTGGACCCAGACTCAGCCGCGAACTACGCAGCACCGACACAACTTCTTCGATCTCCGCGTTGTTGATGTCTGGTTCTGAGAGTGGTATTTTCATGTGTCTGATCCGGGAACGAGTTTCAAGAGTAGCTCGTCGCGCGAGGGGAGAGTGGTGAGTACTTGTACGATCCGCTCCGCTGCGCATCCATCGCCATAAGGATTCTTCATATTGTTCAACGAGGCCCGAAAGGTGAGGCTGCCTGCCTGGTGGGCAGCTTGAAGGATCACTGCTGAAACAGGCGAGGCATCCAGTACATTCCTGGCGCGCTCTCTCCCTTGCTGTCTCCTGCCAATATTCACTGTTGGCAATGCAAACGATGCGGTTTCCATGATCCCGCTACTTGAATTTCCTAGAAACAAGGTAGCGCATTGCAATAGGCTCCAATATTCCACGGCGGGAAGATTCGTAAACAGATATGCGTCGTCTCGTCTTGCGAGCAGTAAGCGAATTCGCGCAGCCAATTCGCGGCTACCAGCATCCGCGTTCGGATAGCAGAACACTAACTGTTGGGGAAGTTGTTCGAGAGCGCTAAATACCTCTTCTGTCTCCGCATTAGTATCCGAGAGCAGCGTGACCGGATGATAGGCCACAACTACGGTCGGTCGAGACATATCTATCTTCAGGCGGCCTTCAATTTCAGACTGCGAAAGCAATTGGCTCTTACTCAGATGATCCAGCGACGGAGCGCCTGCGCGATGTACGCGCCAGGGTTGCTCTCCCATCGCAATCACGCGTTCGCGAGCGCCTGTGGTAGAAGTGAAGTGAATATGACTCATCTTAGTCAACGCGTTGCGAACGGCATCGTCAATAGCGCCTTGGCTGAGTTCGCCACCTTCGATGTGGGCAATTGGAATACGCAGTGCAAGCGCTACCGCCGCTGGTGCAAGCATTTCATATCTGTCGGCTATGAGCAGAAGCAGATCAGGCCGCATGACTGCAAGAGTGTCCGCAAGCGAAAGAGTAGCAAGTCCAATGCTCTTGGCCATCCCGACATCCGTATCTGAACTTAGCAGGCACTCCAGTCGAGCAGCAATAAGAAATCCGTCCTTTTCGATCTCGCGCACAGTGTGGCCAAACTCTGGCGAAAGGTGGGAAGCCATGACAATCAGTTTCAAATCGACATCGGGATGCGCCTCTAATCCACGGAGCGGCCAATAGAGATGGCTGTAGTCCGCACGCGATGTGGTCACCACAGCGATGGTTCTCTTCATGCCGTAGTCTCCACGGTTTCTTTTTCAATTTGTTGCTGCAATCGGCTGGAGGGACGGTAGGCTGGGATAAGTTTCACAATCCCGTCCAGGGCACCCTTCAGGTCACGAATATTGACCGCATCTTCTATTTGCTGGATTAATGCTTGCAGCGCTTCTCCTTGGATCGGATGCTTGGGAGATGCCTTGCAGAGAAGACTAAGTGCGGAATAAGATGCATACTCATTACTTGCAACCATGCATTCTGAAAGCTTTTCACCGGGTCGCAGGCCTGTATGCAGAATCTCTATGTCGCCGACTGCTAACGACTGATTTTCGATTAGAAAGTTTGCGAGATCCACAATGGCAAAAGGATTACCACCCCCAGCGATCAAAACTTCCGATGAACCATCTACAGCAAGTGCCAACAGGAGACGGTGCACGACTTCGTCGATCGAAAGAAAGTAGCGAGTACACGCCAGATCAGTGAGCGTTAGCGGGCCGCCACGAGCAATCTGCCGAAGGAAGATGGGCCCGACACTACCTGTCGATCCGAGAACGTTCGCCAGCCGAACAGCTTTTATATGTGCTGGCCCACGATTAGCCAGTACCAGTAATTCTGCTACACGCTTGGTAGCACCCATGATGCTTTTCGGGTCTGCGGCCTTGTCGGTTGAGATGACAATAACCTGATCAGCGTTAGCATGATTTGCAGCTTCAAGAAGCCGACGCGTTCCAATAACGTTGTTCCGCACTGCGGTCAGGGGGTTATCTTCCATGAGAGAAACATGCTTGGAAGCTGCAGCATGAAAAACAATTTGTGGTTGATACTCACTGAAAATTTCACGGAGCAGTAGGACATCACAAACATCACCCACAACCGATCCTCTAGGCGTAGCACATCCTTCTTCGTCTAATTGTCTGCGAAGCTCGAATAGACCCTGTTCTGCAACATCCAAGAGCACAAGGAATTCCACCGGAATAGTTGTGAGACGCCGTGCAAGGACAGAACCGATGTACCCGCCTGCGCCCGTAATCAGAACACGCTTGCCCGCGAGCAAGGGCTGAATGATCGACGGATCAAGTGCCTCTGGTTGCCGTTGGAGGAAACGCGTCCATTCGAAACTGGGATCTTGCATAGGTTTGTTGGGGCTTGCCTGTAGTGAGTTAAGTGTACGCAATTTCAGACATGCAGACACTAGCAGACAACTTCTGTTTTCACCAAAATGAGATTCCCTTTTCTGTTCATCATAGAATGGGAATCGTTATGAGTATTGCGCTGCAATCCGCAGTAGAACAACTTCGGCTGCTGAGGAACAACGATATCTCGCCCTTGGAACTGGCAGATGAACACATTCGTCGTATTGAGCGAATGAACCCTTTGCTCAACGCGATTGTTGATTTCGATCCTGAAAAAATACGGTCACAGGCGCGCAGTGTAAAGGCCGGCGAATTGGCTGGTCTACCGATCACAATCAAGTCATCAATCTCAGTGGAGGGCTATCTGTGCGAGGTCGGTAGTCTGCTTAGGCAGGGTGATGTTGCAAAACAGGATGCGGTCGCAGTGGCAAGCCTACGTGCTGCGGGAGCGATCATCCTTGGGACCACGAATTGCCCAGAATTTCTGATGGCGTACGAGACGGACAATCTTTTACATGGGCGGACCAACAATCCGTGGGCGCTCGATAGAACTGCTGGCGGGTCAAGCGGAGGAGAGGCAGCGGCGATTTCGGCAGGTCTCTCGGCCGGTGGATTGGGGAGTGACAGCGGCGGTTCCGTGCGGGAGCCAGCGCATTTCACGGGCATTTGTGCGATCAAACCCACCTCCGGACGAATCTCGTCTGTCGGACATCTCCCTCCCTGTATTGGCCCATTCTCAACACTCGGCGCGATCGGTCCTATGGCGCGCACCATCGCGGATGTGGAGCTATTATTTCGGATCGTCTCGCCATTCAACTATCGACCGGTGACGATGCATGATGCGAAACGGATCCATATTGGCTACCTGGAGGATGATGGGATAGCACCGGTAACCATGGAGACGCGTCAGGCGATTCGTAACGCAGTCGGTGTCTTGAAGCAGCAGGGATTTGATGTCCGGGAGTATCGGCCGCCGTCCCTGGAAGCCGCGCGGAAACTGTGGGACATATTTTTTGTACAGTGTGGAGCAATGTTTTACGAGGCGGAAATTGCAGATCGCATATGTGAGCTTAGCCCGATATTCCGGGAGTTTCTGGCAACAGCAGAAAGTCGTAATCCGCTCACTGCGACCACTCTGCTGCAGGCCTGGGCAGAGATGGATATAGTTCGTGGCCGCTTGATTGCAGAGATGGACGAGTTTCCGTTGATGTTGACGCCGGTCTGCTCGGTGCCTGCATTCCTGCACGGAGAACGTGCGTGGATCATCGACGGAAAGCCAGTCAGCTATCTTGATGCCATGAGATATACACAGTGGTTCAATCTACTTGGAGCTCCTGCTGCCGTTGTTCCTGTCGGAGCGTCAACATCAGGACTGCCCATTGGAATTCAAATCGCAGGTAAGCCTTTCTATGATGAGGCCGTACTCACCGTCGCTTCCGCAGTAGAAGCTGCGTTCGGTTACAAACCGCCACCAGTCATTTAGCGGTTGGTTCTATCGACGGCTTGTTCGCGATTATTGAGAAATAGGCTGCGATAAGGTTGGCGCATATTGGAATTGGAATAGCTGGGTCCTGTCTCCGGTTTCGAAGCGATCATTCCAATCCAGCCGATAATCCAGGGTGTTTCGGGTCTCGGGGTAGTGCTCTTTCTTGGGATAGGGATAGCTGGTCATTCCATGGAATGGAATTTGCGAGACGGTAAATGGCAGCGCTTCGTAAAAATCCATATCCTTCACGAATCCATCTGCATAGAAAAAATAATCTCGTTTCCAATGAGAGGGAAGTGCGGGTAGAGACGCAGCACCGAACTCTGCATCAATCTCTTCGCCGCTGCCGAAGATGACGAACTGATCGTCCTTCGAGTGTAAGAGAGGAGTTACAGCGCCATAGCGCGTGTAGTTGCCGCGCTGCCATTGAAAGGGACCCGTCGTGCTGATCTGTTGATAGTCGTAGGTCAAATCTCCCGGCGTGCTTCCATCAATCTGCTTCGGATATCCACGAAACGCGAGATGCGCCGTTGCGAGCGGGAGTTCAGTCTGCTTCACATTTTGCGGCGTATTCGCCGTATTGTCTATCAGCACCTGATCCCAATAGATCAGCAGGTTGGTACGGATGCGGATGCGTGTCGCATGGTGTGGAAGCTTGCCTGTCAGATCGACAACAATCGTTCGCGGCAGTCCGGCTGGAAAGCCCATGTCGTTGATGACGACTTTCCATGTTCCATCCGGGAGTTGCGCTTCAACCTTAGGCGATTCCGGGGTAAGCCCAGCCTGCCATGCGGCGTACATTGAGCTCGCACTGAAATACTCGATAAAACCGCTGAGGAAAAGGCGTAGCGGATGGCTTGGCGACCAAGCGCCTAAGTCCAGCGTCAGATCGTGCTGCTTTGCGAAACCAGCGTAGTTTAGATTGTCGAAGTCTCGGACATATTCATGGTCGCGCTTGGTAAGCAGCGGCAAGACATCTTCTCCATGATTGCCCCAGGCCGCAACTGGAAGGTGTCGCTGAGTGGAGGCGAGCACCGCTGAACCACTGGCGAATGGCCTCTCGCTGAGAAACCGTTCGTCGGGATAAACCTCAGTTCCCTCGGGGTGGTCGATCGCAACAAGACGCAACTGATCGATGTAGTTGATCTCCTCCATGGGTTCGCCAAAGCGCAGGCTCAATCGGCCTTCGTGAGGACGCAGCATCGAGCCATCTACTTTGATCCATTCATCTGAATCGCTTTGATTGCGAGACGTCGGCGATATCCAGTGACCTACAACTCCGGCACCAATCACATCCGTAACGAATTGATATTTTGTTCCATCCCAGGCAAAAAGTACCGGACAGGAACTGCCGCGTCGATCGAGTTCTGTCATTGCTACGGGTTTGACCGCGGATACGTCGAGTTCATCCTGAGGCACACCGGTGGGCCATAGCATACGTACTACATCCACATGATCCTCTTGTCCCAACCCTGCAATGATCTCCGCCGAACCTTGCCCCAGATACCCGGATGCACCGGCCACCTCAAATTTTTGCGAGGAGCCATTCACGAATACTTCAACTTTGGTACCGATCCCGAGTTTATTGTCCGCGAGCCCGGTAAGGGTGATGCGTAACGAGTGGTTTCTGCTTCCGCCTACGTTGCGCAATACAATCGGTGCTGCGTTGCCGCGCCCAACCACCAGGTCTGCTGCACCATCCCCATCCACATCGGTTGCAAGCAAAGAACGTGCGCCGGTGAGATCCAGTTTAGACAGGCCGAGTTGATCGGTAACATCGTCGAATCCTCGTGGGCCCAGGTTGCGGAACACACGTAGCCTCGTTCCCTGGGAGTCCTTCACAATGGCCGCCAGGTCGATCCATCCATCGTTGTCGATATCGAGAGCAGCTAGTCCCCACGCCTCAACGATACCGTCCGTCGGGAGCGAAACGCGTTCAAAATGCTTGCCCTGGACGTTCCTCCAGAGACTGACGCCTGGAACGCCGGAATGGGTTACAGCTACATCCATCCACCCATCTTTATTGAGGTCGAAGGCGAGTACGCCACGAGTCGCACTGAGCGCGGTGTCGTCATACAGGGAGACGCGTTTGAACGCTCCCTCGCGTTGATTCTCGAAGATCGCAGGTGAGGAGTCTTTTCCCGTGACTACCAGATCCACTGCGCGGTCATTGTTAATATCCGAGAGCGTCGCACTCGTCGTCTCCGCCACTCCGGCCAGAGCGGTGGGGGCGGTCCACTCTGTAAAAGTAGAGTTCCCATTGTTCCGCCACAGTACACTCGGCCCCATGTTCTTACCTGATGAAGCACCAGTGATAAAAAGATCTAGATCGCCGTCATGGTCGAAGTCAACAAAGGTAATTCCTGCCGGTCGATTCAGCGGATGAATTCCCAGTGCGGCAGTTGTGTTGGCAAACTTCCCATGTCCAAGATTGTGGAAGATTTCAACGCGATCGCTCAACGCAACTGCCAGATCGGGCAGCCCATCGTTATCGTAGTCGCCGATTGCACAGGAGATACCGTCGCCACTCACGGCCAGGCCGGTCTCCTTCGCGCTGATCTCTTCGGTCGATCCTGACGCTGTGACACGATAGGTATGAAGAGCATTTTCCCCATTGTCCATCGCGATAATTGCCTTATGCCCATTGCCTTCCACGTCGAGGATGCAGACTCCTGCGCCAGTCTTTCCTTGAGCGGCATGGGGTGTCGTGGCTCCGCCTTCAGCAACGAATTTTATGGGGATCATCGGACCTGCAGCCGCAGGCGGTGCGAGCATATCCTGGACCAGCGCATATTTACCCTGCTCGCCATAGTTGGTGCTGAACAGAATGCCGACCTTACTCTGCGTGATCTCCTGAAACCGCTGCAAGTGGACACGGGATTCGGCAGTCTTGCCTGTTCGCTGAAGCGCGCGCGCAAGGCCATACTGGGCGGAAGCGTGCAGCGGACTCAGATCAATCGTTTTCTGAAACTCCTCACCCGCATGGACGAAGTCCTTCAGTGCAAGTTCAACCGCAGCGACATAGTAGTGCGAGTCAGCGTCGGCGGGATCGATCTGCGCAGCATGTTGAAAAGCAGTCAATGCCTGATCCTGATTTCCAGCCTCGAATCGCGCCAGCCCAAGGCTGTACCATGCGCGTGCATTCGACGGTGCCGTTACGGATGCTGCCTCAAGAACCGCGTCTGCCTCAGGCAGGCGGCGAAGATAGATCAGCGCCAAACCTTTGTTAATTACCGGAATCATGGAGGAGGGATCTTCCCTGTGTGCTACCTCAAAGCGAGGCAAGGCTTTGGCCAGAAGTTGTTGGTTCATCAACGCGACGCCAATATTGTTTTCGCGTGCGGCTTGGATGTCGGCTCTCGCTGAATCGGCAGCCTGTCCGCAAATGGGGAGCAGAAGTAGGACCCCGAGATAAAGGCTTGCTTTGACGAATACGGGAGGCTTCACGAGGTCTCTTTCGTGACCGGTACACACAGCTACAGAGTCAAGCTAAACTCACGCAGTTGTTCGCAAGCAAAAGGCTCTTTGGCCTATCCCCGGTCGCCTAAAGTATACAGGCGGGTATGGGGTATCGATTCCGATCCGTTCGTCACACAAACATTTCACAGGGTTGGTTTCAGTGACCCGGCAGTCGTCCTGTTCGAAGCGTAAACTGAAGCCGGAAAGATCTTCGAGGTGTCTGTGAATCAATATGTTGAGCGAGTCGTTGATCTGCTGGATTCCGCAGCCAACGATCTCTATGACCTGACCGTCGAGCAGGCACGTGTCCTTCTCCTTCAGAATTCTGCGGATGCGATGCAACATATCCAGGGCTCATTTTCGCTCGTCGCACGCTGCGGCAAGATGGTTCGCATGGTCCGCTCACTCGACCGACCGATGCGCTATTTCCTTGCCAAGCGAACAGAGGGGCCGGTTCTGATCGTCGCCGACCGCATCGATGCCATCTATGACTGGCTTAATTCGGAGGGCCTAGAGGCGCAATTTCATCCGAGTTATACCCGCATGATCCCGGCACACCATGTTGTTGATCTGCAACTGATCGGCTGCCCCGACCCCGACCCTGTCTACACGCGCTTCTTCAACCCGGAAATGGCCACCATGGAGCCGGATACCGAGTCTATCGGCGAGCGATACATCGCCGCACTCACCGATGAGATCGCTCTCTGGCTCGATCGTGTTCCCTCGAATGAGCCCATCGGTGTTTGTTTCTCAGGAGGTATCGATAGCGGTAGCGTTTTTCTCGCTGCCTACCACGTCATGAAGAAGCGGGGCATGGCGCTAACCCGTTTGAAAGCCTTCGTTCTCGATCTCGGGGACGGCCCAGATCTGAAACAGGCACAGGTTTTTCTCGACTCCGTAGGTCTCGGACTCTTTCTCGAACATGTCCAGGTCGATCCAGCAACGATCGATGTGCAGGAGACGATTGGCATCATCGAAGATTATCAAGCACTCGATGTTCAATCCGCTTCAATGGGCATCGCTCTCTTGCGCGGCATTCGCCGGCAATATCCCGATTGGCGTTATCTGCTGGATGGTGATGGAGGAGACGAAAATCTGAAGGACTATCCCATCGAAGAGAATCCTGAACTGACCATCCGCAGCGTCGTCCACAATGCCATGCTCTACCAGGAGGGCTGGGGTGTCGGCAAGATCAAGC
>JBDTDX010000418.1:0-6633 GCA_039922815.1 Granulicella sp. | reverse complement strand
CTAACTCCATTCTTGACGTCGCCTAGCCTTCGGCGTAGCCTAATGATGTGACCTCCATGAGGATCCAGCATCGTGCTAGCTGTTGTTTCTGTTGTTGCACAGCCGCGTGCTGTCCGCCCTGCTGTCTTCGTAGATGAGGCAACCCCTCAATCCGAAGTTGTAAGGCTGCAGTCGCCCACGTCTACTCAGTGGGCTTTTCTTTTTAAGTCTCAATTACAAAAGGACCCGCACATCAATGCCTGAAGCCAACCCAGTAGTCGCTGCTACAGTCCCCCTCAAAGAAACCAAGGCCCAGAAGACGGAGCGCCTCAAAGCCGCTAAGAATCCCTGGGGAACCTTCGACGAGATTCGCCAGTTCGCCATCGATGGCCGCGATTCCGTCCCCGAGGAGTGGGCTCTCTATTTCCGTTGGTGGGGCGTCTATTCGCAGGGTGATGGGCTTGGCCTCGCTGGCGGCAAAAACGGCGAAGGCAAGGCTACCGAGTACTTCATGTTGCGCATCGCTCTACCCAACGGTTTGCTCACAAGCTACCAGCTCCGCGCCATCAGCGGCATCGTCAAAAAGTACGCCCGCAATATGGCCGACATTACCACCCGCCAGAATATCCAGCTTCACTGGCTCACCATCGCCGACCTCATCGATGTCGTCGACGTACTCACCGAAATCGGTCTCTCCCCCAAGGGGGCCTGCGGCGATGTCGTCCGCAACGTCACCGGCTGCCCACTCGCCGGCTTCAACAAGCACGAGCTCGTAGACGCTTCCCCTCTCGCCCTCCGCATCTCCCAGGCCCTCAGCGCCAACGACGCTTTCTACAACCTGCCTCGCAAATTCAAGCTCTCCATTACCGGCTGCTCCCTCTGGTGCAATTACCCGGAGGTCAACGACGTCGCCCTCACCGCGATCAAGCACGTCGTCGACGGCAAGGAAGAGATTGGCTATACCCTGCGCGTCGGCGGCGGCCTTTCGACCGAGCCCTTCCTCGCTACCCGCGTCCCCGCCTTCGTCCGTCAGGATCAGGCATTCGACGTCGCCAAGGCTGCGGCCGAGATCTTCCGAGACGCCGACTGCCTCCGTGAAAACCGCATGAAGGCCCGCTCGAAGTACCTCTTCATGAAGTTTGGCTGGACCCCCGCTTCCTACCTCGAAGCCCTCGAAGCCAAGCTTGGCTACAAGCTCATTGCGTCTCCCGACGAGGACGAAAAGATTCCAGCCGATATCTATCGGGATCACATCGGCATCGAGCCGCAACGTCAGCCCGGCCTCTCTTCTGTCGGTGCCAGCGTTCTTACCGGCCGCGTCTCCGGCGACCAGATGGCAAAGCTTGCTGAACTCGCCGAGCAGTACGGCAGCGGCCAGCTCCGCACAACCATCATGCAGAACATCATCATCGTCAATGTCCCGAATGAGAAGACCGCCGCCCTCGTCGTCGAGCTCAATACCCTCGGCTTCCAGGTCGACGTTTCCAACTTCTGGCGTGGATCCATCGCCTGCACCGGCACAGAGTTCTGCAAACTTGCCATCACCGAGACCAAGGCCTTCTCCAAGTGGCTCGTCTCCGAAATGGAAGACCGTCTTCCCGGCTTCGATCAGCAGATCAAGCTCCACGTCACCGGCTGCACCAACTCCTGCGGCCAGCACTGGATCGCCGACATCGGTCTCGAAGGAAAGAAGATCAAGCTGGATGGCAAGCTCGTGGACGCCTTCCAATTTTGCGTCGGTGGAGCCATCGGCAAATACGCCAGCACCTCCCGCCCACTAGGCTATCGCGCCTCCGCCGAAGAGGTTCCCAACGCCGTCGAGCGCCTTCTCCGCACCTATCTCGCAACCCGCGAGCCGGAAGAAGACCTTCGCGCCTACTTCCACCGCAACAATGACGAGACCCTGCGCGCCATTCTCAATGGAGCAGCCATCGACCCGGTCGAGCGCGACGCTCCCCCGGTAGGCGCTGGTCGTTTCGCACCGATCGGCTAACCTCACCCGCAACCGCAAATGCAGCCCAGCCCCAAAGGCAGGCAAAGCCTTGGGGCAAATGAGGCGGAGGGTAACGCAAAGCTACCCTCCGCCTCGCAACCTCGTATCATCGAAGCTATGGACCTCTTCCCCATCTTTCTCAAACTCACCGCGCGTCCCTGCCTCGTCATCGGAGCAGGCAATTTAGCCGAGTCGAAGATTGAATCCCTCCGCGCCGCAAACGGCAAAGTCACCGTCATCGCCCCCGCCGCCAGCGCTCGCATCACCGAGTTGGCTGCCAGTGGCGAGATCGAGTGGCATCAGCGAGAGTACCGCCCCGGCGATACCCAGAATCATTTCCTCGTCGTCACCGCCACCAATGTCGCTGCCGTAAACCGCGCTGTCTTCCTCGAAGCCCAGGCGAATAACATCATTTGCAACGCGGTCGACGATCCGCCCTTTTGCGACTTCTACTTCCCCTCAGTAGTCCGTCGCGGCGATCTCCAAATCGCCATCTCTACCGCCGGTGCAAGTCCCGCGCTCGCCCAGCGTCTTCGCAAGGAGATCAACGCCCAGCTTCCCCTCGACGCTGGCGATTGGCTTACGGACCTCGGCAATCTGCGCCGCGAAGTCGTAGCCACCGAGCCACTCAACGAAGAGCGCAAGTGGCTCCTCCACCAGCTTGCCAGCCGCGAGGTCTGCGGTTACGCTGGCTGTCCTTCGCGAGTCCTCGCCCGCGAACACGCAAAGACCAACCCGCTCCCGGCAGAGGACAATCAGTGACCGCCGGCGCGGAACCCGGCCATGTCTATCTCGTAGGCGCTGGCCCCGGTGACCCCAACCTGCTCACACTGCGTGCCGCCGACCTCCTCCGCACAGCAGACATCATCCTCCCAGACGACCTCGTATCTGACGAAGTCCTCGCCCTCGTCAGTCCCACCGCGCAGATCATCCCCGTCGGCAAACGCTGCGGCCAGCCGCGCATCACCCAAACCGGAATCCACGCCCTCATGCTCGAACACGCGCACGCCGGTTCCTCGGTCATCCGTTTGAAATCCGGCGACCCACTCGTCTTCGGGCGCGCCGGCGAAGAAATTGCCGCCCTCCGCGCCGCAAGCATTCCGTTTGAGATTGTTCCCGGCATCTCCGTCGCCTTCGCCGTCGCCGCCAGCCTGCAAACGCCACTCACCGACCGCGCCAGCGCCTCCAAGCTGATCCTTGCCACCGCACATCATGCCGCTGGAAAGGTGAGCCTCTCCCCAAGCTGGAGCGGTGCGTTCCCCGAAGAGTCGACGCTCGTCATCTACATGCCAGGCCGCGACCTCTCCGCCCTCGCAGCCGATCTCCTCTCCTCCGGAATCCCTCCCGATACCCCGTGCGTCGCTGTCAGCAAAGCCTCCACCCCCGACCAGCACATCTGCGGAACCACTCTCGCAAACCTTCCTCACGCGGTCGTCGGCCCGGCTCCGGTTGTCCTGCTCATAGGTCACGCCATCCAGTTTGAGCACCTGCAAAATAACCCCACCACTGGCCTCGAACACGACAGTTGACAGTCTCATTCGTCCAACAGAAGCCACATACAAACAGGTCTTCCCAACCCACCAACAAGCAGCAATCAACATGACGGCGTAGCTTTTTCAAAACACGCAAAACCCTAGCGCAAATGCCGAACCTGTCTGGAAACACCAAAAAGGATGCTGAATGATGAAATGGAACTACATGCTGGGCCTTGCCTTCGCCGCGTCTCTGATGCTCGCGCCCGCCGCTCACGCCCAGACGTCCACATGGACGATTGATGCCAACCATTCGCAAGCAGACTTCCAGGTCCGCCATCTCGCCGTCAGCAACGTTCGCGGCTCCATCAGCGGAGTCAAAGGAGCGGTTGTGCTCGACGAAAAAGACATCACCAAATCCAGCGTAGATGCGAGTCTGGCTGCCGGGACCGTCAACACCAGCAACGCACGCCGCGATACCGACCTTAAATCGGAACGGTTCTTCGACGTTGATAAATTTCCCGGGATCTCCTTCAAATCCACCGCGATTACGAAGATTGACGGCAAATTGAAGATAACCGGCGATCTCACCCTGCGCGATGTCACCAAAAGCGTAACGCTCGATCTGGACGGACCTGCGCCACCGCAGAAAAATCCTCAAACCGGCAAATTGGTCTCAGGGTTCTCTGCCAGCGGCATGATCAAGCGTTCCGATTTCAATTTCGGAAATAAATCGCCGGCATCTGGCACAATCGGGGACGACATCAAGTTCACCATCGATATCGAGATCGCTAAAAACGATTAATCCTGCTTAAAAAGAAATCGGTCAGGCTTGAGCGTAAGCCTGACCAAACTTCCAATTCGAACCTCACACCTTGACCCGGGCAATCGCATCCTGCTCATCCTGCGGCATGAGAGGGGCGTCGCTGTCCTGCATATATTTCTTCAACAACTGATGGTGAAGACAATAGAGCGCCAATTCCAGGCGGTCGGAAACACCCAGCTTATCGTAGACCTTCCGTAGGTAATTCTTAATCACCTGCTCCGTCGTACCGATCTGGTAGGCGATCTCCTTGTTCCTCATCCCCCGCGTAATGCAGCTGATGATGGCCAGCTCCTTTTTAGAGAGTTTCGGCTGAACCCGCGGGTTGGTCAGGTTTGAAGCCTGAGAGCGGTAGGCGTCAATGACCCAGCTGATCGACTGGTTGTCGATCCAGGTCTCTCCATCCGCAATCTTGCGGACGCACTTGATGAGCAGATCAGGGGTAATCGACCGGGGAACAACTCCGCGAACACCGCGCCGATAGAGCTCGACCGTGTTTGCCTCGTTGGTTTCGACGACCTGCACAATCAACTTAGCCTCGGGCGCGCGTCGTACCAACTCCGGAATCGCATCCGCAGCACCAGCAAGGAGTTGACCCTCCAGCACGACGACATCCGTCGGATACCGCTGAATAGCCGCGTAAAGATTGGCCAGGGTCTCGGCCTGCGCAACCACCCGAATATCATCCTCGAGTGCAAATACCTTGCGCATACCAACGCGATAGATAGCCTGGGAGTCGGCAAGAATGACACGAATGCCTGGTGGCACCGTACCCTCTTCCATCCGCTCCCCTTCGTGTTCTTTTTCCACTTCGACGCCCATGGCTCAAGCCCTTAAGAAGTACTCGTCAATGACTACAGCAGCTTTTTTTACTCCGTGATCCTGCTCATGGCGGATGATCCGGCCAATACAGTGAATGGATACATCCCGGTCCGATCCCATAATCGAAGACGGCATCGTCAAGGTGAACTCGATCTGTGAGTTTAGCTCCGGCAGGTGATCACAAACGAAGAGAAGTCCATTCGCGGAGACATTTTCCGTCACCGCCTTATAGGCTCCTGAGCTGGTTTGAATTGTGAGTGGCAGCTGCATCGGAAATCGTACCGCCGAGCGAACAGGATTCTGCTGGATCGGTTGGACTAGGCCGTGGCCGCTGATCGGATTCAACTGTGTCATGTATCGTTTCTTTCGGGGGCATACCTAGCCCACTGGTGACTTTAGTCTAGCGCAAATATCATTAATTCAAAGAAAAAAACACGATAGTCACCTGAATCGCCGGTCGGTCGCTTATGTGGAGATCTTAGTCAGGTAGAACCCTAACAGATTACGCTGCTGGCGCAAGAATAGATTTTCGCCTGACCTCGACCAGCAGGCCAGGCAGACAACCTTTGACTCTTGCGACGTCTCTTTGGAAGCTGATCGATTGTTCCGCCACGGCTAACCCGTTTATTTATAGTTCGCCGCAATAAACTGCCGGATCTCCGCGTAGTCGGTTTCCGGCAACCGGAAGCTCGCCGCAGGAAATACCCCCTCCACCTGTGCCGCGCTTCGTCCGCCAACAATCGCAGCTGTAATCGCAGGGTTGTGCAACGTACAGGCAATGGCTACAACGCCGGCGCTTACGCCATTCCGCGCCCCTACCGTCTTCATCAATGCAGCCAACTCCAGGTTCAGGGAAAGCTGTGGCTCCTGATAATTCTTGGCCCGCTTCCGAAAATCGTCCTCGGGAAACTGGGCGACCCGCTCCTTGGTCATCGCCCCCGTCAACATCCCGGAGTGCATCGGCGAGTAGTTGATCACGCCAATTCCATGCTTCTCGCAGAACGGCAGGATCTCGTCTTCGACGCCACGGGTAATCATCGAATAGGGTGGCTGCAGCGATGTGATCGGTGCAATCTTCATTGCACGTTCCATCTGCGGCACACTGAAATTCGAAACCCCAATCCAGCGCACCTTGCCCTCGCGCTGCAACTCAGCCATCGCCGTCCATCCCTCTTCAATATCCTCATCCGGTTGCGGCCAATGGATCTGGTAGAGATCGATCACATCCAACTTCAGCCGGCGCAAGCTGTCATCAGCCTCCCGTTTTACATCTTTCAAACTCCCGCTGATCTCGCGCTTCTCATTCCAGACCCGCTCGCACTTGGTAAACACATAGGGCTTCGTCGTGGCTGAAGCAAGCGCCTTCGCCACCACCTCCTCAGAGTGCCCCAGTCCATACACGGCCGCCGTATCAATCCAATTGCAACCTAACTCAATCGACCGTTGGATAGCCCGGATCGAATCGGTATCCTCCTGCGGACCCCAGCCAAATTGCCAGCCGCCGCCGCCGATCGCCCATGCGCCAAAACCAATGCGCGTTAGCT
>JBDTDX010000417.1:0-7946 GCA_039922815.1 Granulicella sp. | reverse complement strand
CTTGCACAGAATTATTGTTCGGCGCCGCTGCATCGATATAGACCAGAGACGTGTTGCTCAGCGCACCGGTCGCTGGGGCCAGGCTGGAGATGAAGCCGACGTATCCCCCGAGAGCTCCGGTGGGATTGGGGGCCGTTGCTGCTGGACCGGCCGCCAAGGCTGAGTCATTTGTGCTTCCGCCGATATAAAGAGCGGTGCTGTTGGCGACGATCGCGTTCACGGAAATCGTGGGCGATGGGTCGGTCGCACCAATGTAGGTAATCCACTTGAGCGTTGGCGCGGGGCTGCCCGTCGCGAAGTTGGCGACAAAGATATTGTTGGCGCAGGGAGCGGTGCCGCAATTGGGCGTGGGGGTAATGGCCGTAGCGGGATTGCCTGTAGGAGTTGGATCAAAGGAGGTTGAGGTTGTCGTTCCCGCCAGAAAGATGCCGTTCGTCGGCTCTGTGGTGATTGCGTTGGCAGTCGAGCCCGCTGGACCCGCCAGATAGCTCGCATACAAAATAACCGGATCGATCACCAGCTTGCGAGAGTGGTCGTAGGTTCCAAGGCGGAAATGGAGGCCTTGCCCGCCATTTCCGACAGAATCGAGCACGAACTCTGCAGCGATCTCGACCTGCTTGCCATTCGCGCTCATCTGGTAGGCGAAGGGCTTTTTCAGGCGCAGCTCGCCCTCGCTGGCCGGTACGATCACCTCGCCCTGAGGGGTCAGCCTTGCGGCCCTCTCACTGCTGAGGCGCAGGGAGATGGCGTTGGCGTTGGCTCCCGGCGCTACATTGAAATCATGTTCGATCTCGTCGCCGGTCGCGTAGAACTCAACATCGACTCCTGAGTAGACATGGCTCAGCCCGATGCGACTGTAGTTCCGGATGCCGGAACGATACTTCGACGCATCCGCACCCAGATAGGAATTTGTTCGGAAAGGAGCTTCGGTCATTCCGGTCGGGGCCGCTGCACCACTTCCTTCGAAGGACAGGGCTACCGAGGAACTACCATGGCGACCGGGCAGTGCAAAACGAAGGCCGCGCTGTCCTACCGCAACCGTGTAATGCTGCGTCCTTCCAAGGAAGCCGATTGCTTTGGGCATCTGCCCTTCATTCCGTTCAAAGGCGAGCGGAAGAGCCCAATGGCTATTGGGCCGGACCTGGACGACAGGCTTATTGAGTTTCCCGGAGCCGGAGGTAGCGAATAAGGGTAAAGGCAGAAAAAGAACTACAGAAAACAGAGAATAACGAACCGAGGCCATACAGACACCTTCACAACGCAGCAGATTAACAGGTGATCGTCTAGCGGACTTTCATGCAAATGGAAAGCCGTCTATTTATGTGGATTGAAATCATGCCGATGATACAAAAGCCTCTATGTGTCGTCAACACAAAAGCAGCTGCTGTTTCCTCGGCGTACCGCTGCGCCATGAATACCTATCCTGGTGATTTTCCAAGGAGGCAGGGTCACATGCGATCGAAGAGAATGGTCCGGGCAGCGTAATCCTCGAAACTGGGGAACGAAAAGCGCAGCTTGCCGACCGGCCTGGTATAAGAATAACCAACCGTTGCATGCGCCCCCGCGCTCGGGTTGGGAGACTCCATTGCATAGGTATCTCCGAAATGAGCCGTGACCTCCTTCATGGAGACTGGCGTGGCCAGTTGCAGAACCAGCACAAACTTGCTTCCGTCGCCTCCTCGCGGCAGGCGAAGCTCGACCTCCTTCCAGGGACCGCCGTGCCCCTTGAAGATGTAGAAGTACTCATTGCTCTCAGCAGGCACAGGCTCAAGCGTGACCTTCAGCAACTCTCCTGCCTTTGCAGGAGAGAGCGTGGGCGATTTATCGATCTGATCCAGTTGTTCGAACATAGTCCTCACAGACGGCTTGTGCTTCGTTACTGTCCGGGCTTCCGCATCTCCCGGCCGATGGCCGATACAAAACACCATGACAAGTCCCAACAGACAGCAAGTAGCTCGTCGCATTCGCATCCTCAGGGCTTTCCGGGATTTATCTTGTCATAGTAGTCGGCCATGGGTTTGGAGTAGTAGTCCCGATAGGTAGAAGTCGGATCGGTGCTTGGGTGCTCGCCATCCGCGAAGAGGTTGGCGATCTTATCGCGCGCGGTCGCTGGATCGGAGTCGTAAAGCTGCTTGTACTGGTTTCCCTGCGCGCCTGCTATACCGATAGCCGGGCCGCCATTCTTCGCAAGCTCTTCCTGCACTTTGATGTTATTGATCGTCGCATCTGCCTCGTCCTGGAGATTTCCCTGAACATTCTGCGCCACAAAATCTGCCTTGCTCAGGGAGCCTGCCGGAACGAATGCTGGTGCCGGGCGCACCGCATGACCCACTTCGTGCGACAGCAAAGTGAGCATAGTGGGGTTATCGGAGGTATTCGGATCGATCACGACAGTCTTGGTGCTGCGGTCCGCGTAGGTTCCCGCACCCGGCGTTCCATATTTAAAGGTCCACCCGGCGGCCTTGAGATCAGCAATCTGTTTGGTCAATGTTGGCGACTTATTGACATCCGCCATCAGCGCGGGGGTAAGCGGATCGCCAGTTTTTGCGGCAGGAGAGGCACCCCCGGCAGGCGGCGCAGGCGTTCCGGCGCTTCCGTAAACCGAAGCATTTGGATCGATCGGATTGCTCAGCCCCGCTGCCGCGAGGCCTGCGGTGACGCCCCCCATGCCACCCGCGCCGGGTGAGCCCGAGCCAATCTCCCCAATCATGCAGGTGGGCGATCCCAGGACGATAACGCCGCCATGAGCGGTCATGTCGCCCATACGCGCTGCAGGCAGGTAGTTAATAAAAACCCCTGACGAGCCTTTGACAATAATGTCTGGGGGGCCGACGCAGACGAGCATGCTCGTGACCGTGGCTGCCGGCAGGAAATCGATCAGAACGGTCGGTACGCCGGGAGGCATAATCGGCCCGCCAACGTGAGGAACGAGGACGGTCACCATCGGGCAGGTATGCATATCCGTAACTCGTGCTGCTGGTGGCATCGCGTATTCTCCTTTCTGTCGGCGGCCTGAGGCTACGGTTGCGGTGGGGGCGGTACGATCGGGATGATACGAAGTCCTTTGACGAACGCCTCGTAATCCGGACGAACAGCCTGTAGCTGGGCTTCCGGCGTCGTCAGCGTAATGATGCCAACCCAGTCTCCTGAGCGGACATACCTCTGCACATGAAGCATATTTCCGGCGCCATCGGGCGTATGGCGAACGAAAAAAAGGTACGCCTCCTCTGCGCCGATGAAGGGCATCAACTGCGGCCCCGCCATCTTTGGCAACAACAGGTGATGCTGAATAAGCTTGCCCTGAGCGGCGATGTACTCGGGCAGGCTGTCCTTGCCTGCCAGGAGATCTTCGCCGAGCGAGACGTTCGCAGCAACCCTATGCGGGTCAGCAATCATCTGCTTGATGCCAAAGTTCGCGACGTACATCCATCCACTCGGAAGCGCGGTGACGCGCCATCTGCCGACGGTAGGAAAACTCATCGCTGCTCCGGATTGTTGGTGAGGTTCCGTCAAAGTTGCACCGTGTAGGATTGCGCTGGTTGAAGATCAGCGGGCTTGAAGCCTGCTCCGTCTACATCTTTCCACCTTTGGTGCCGTCATCAGCCTCATCGGGAGCGGTTGGTGCGCCTGGATCGGTTATAGTTGGTGCGGTTCCAGAGACTGGGGCTCCGCCGCTGTTAATCAGGACCATCGTTCCTGTGATGGATACTCCGGCCGGGCCGATGGTGATCGAACCGCCTGCACCCTTCAGACAAAGCTCCAGCCCGGCCTCAATCACAACCGTCATGCCGGCCTTGATGTAAGCCTCCATCCCGGCGTCAACTGCATAGTTCATGCCGACCTTTTCGCCGTGGTTCATGCCTACCTTCAACGAGTAGTTCTGGCCGATCTTGTGGTTCATGTCTGAGCCGATATCGAGATCAGATTTTTCAGCGATCTTCTGGACCAGGTTTGCCTTCATGTTGCTGTGCCGGTCACCGGTGATCTCATCGTATTGAACGCCTTTGACCATCAGAGAATCCTGCCCACCTACATAACGGCGGTGGTCGTTTTCGATGCGGTGATCCATATCTTTTTCGGCATTCAGAAAGATTTGTTCACTCCCCGTCTTGTCTTCGAAACGGAGTTCATTAGCATTGTCCGCGCTGCCACCTTTGCTGCTGCGGGTTACAACGCCGGTGCGCGTGCTCATATCGGGCAGCTGGTACTTCGGCACGTTGACCCCGTTGTAGACCGAGCCGACGATGATTGGATTATCGGGATCGCCATTGAGGAACTGGACGATGACCTCGTCATTGACACGCGGCCAGAAGAAGGTCCCCCATCCGTTGCCCGCCCACGGCTGCGCGACTCTCAGCCAGGTATTATCGACGGTACTCGCCGCACGTAATCTATCCCAGAAAAACTGGACGCAGACGCGGCCCAGCTTGTCGAGATGGATATCCTCGCCGGATGCGGTAACCACCAACGCTGTTTGCGGACCATAGATCAGCGGCTTTGGAGTGACGGCGTTCGGCCTGTACACGATGTCTGTCGAAATTGCAGAAAAGCGATTCTGATAACCCTCTTCCGAGTTTCCTTTCCCGGAGCTTCGGTAAGGAGGCACCTGGATGACGCGATGGACGATCTCGGTCAACAGATATTTCCGATTCCATGCGCTTCGGGTGTGGTCCGTCATGGTGAAGGTGTATCCGCTCAGAAAGCTGCGCGCGTTTGACACCCCATGGAATATCTCTGCACCAGCATCGGTCGCGTCGGTCTGGTGGGCGAGAAAAGCCGTGGCATGGTTCGGCGTCGTGAGGGGAGTGGCAACATCCTTGACGTATCCCTCTTCGCCGCCGGGAAAGGTGTAACGCTCATAGGCGTTATTCACGAAAGGACTCGCACTCGTGGTCGAATCGATCTTATGTACCTTGTAGCTGCGATAGTCGTAGTCCAGGGTACTGTGCTTGCCGACAACCATGGTTGCCGTCACGCTGAACTCCACCATCGTAGAGACGTAGCGGCTCTGTTCCTTGTCCGAGTTGGGCGAATAGGTAACGGAGTTCACCACCGGGCAATCTGTATAGACTGTGCGTGCATCGCCGAACAAAACCTTGTTGTCGCTGTCGGTATGTTCAAACCAGTAAAAGATGCCATGCTGCTCCGCCAGACGCGAGATGAAGTTGAAGTCTGTCTCGAAGTACTGCGTGCAGTAATCCAGCTTCTGGAACGACTGGGTGGTTTGATCTCCCATGCTGATTCCATAGGTCTGAATGACTTCCTTGATAATGTCCATCACCGTCTTGCTCTGAAAGACACGGCAGTTCGAACTGAGAGTCAACTGCCAGAGCGACGGTACGAGGTGGATGCGGTAAACATCAAAATCGGTATCCCCGGCGATCTGCTCAAAGGCCGCAACGATTCCGTTGACGTAACGGCTCCCCTGGACATCCAGCTGGGCAATCTCCGCCGTAACCTTCTTCCCGATCATGTCCGCCGGGGCGATGACGGTGCCGGTATCAGCCAGCAGCTCTGCCTGAAAATCGAAGAGCCGCGAGATTCCTTCGACGCCCTCCAACGACTCGATCACCAGCACATCCGGCCCGAGTGGACTGGTGAACTTCATCACCCGATCGGTTTGTATTTGTGGCATGTTCTACCTGCTCCGAGTTTCCTCGCAAAAACTTATGTGGTTTCGACCGGCCCCAACATAGGACAGGACAAGCCCCCGTCTCCGGGGGCCTCCCTTCAGGCTGCCTGCGATGCTTCGTGCCAGTCGTACGTCATCTTGCCCTCGTTGACCGAGATATCAACCTTCTCGATCGCAATGCCTTCCGCCAGGCGTCCGAGAATCTGTCGCGATATCTCGGGGAGCATGGTGTTGGAAAGAATGTTATCGACGTTACGTGCTCCACTCTCTACTTCTGTGCAACGACCTGCTACCTCGTTCAGCAGTAGATCATCGTATTTCATGACGACCTTGTGCGTTTCGAGCAGACGACGCTGAATCTTGCCAAGCTTCAAGCGGATAATCTGCTTCAGCGCCTCATCCCGAACCGGGAAGAACGGCACGATCAGCATACGGCCAAGGAATGCCGGCTTGAAGATCTTGTTCAACTCAGGCTTCATCGCCAGAAGCAATCCGTCGTTGGCAGGCATCGTTTCGGGATCGGC
This sequence comes from Granulicella sp., assembly GCA_039922815.1. GTDB lineage: Bacteria > Acidobacteriota > Terriglobia > Terriglobales > Acidobacteriaceae > Edaphobacter. The sequence goes on along the minus strand of JBDTDX010000417.1, from coordinate 1,790 downwards.
ACACAGCTTCATCAACGTGTCCGTTGCCGCATTGCTGGTCAGGATAATGATGGTGTTGCGGAAGTCGATCTCGCGCCCCTCGCCATCCTCCATGCGCCCCTTGTCGAAGACCTGGAAGAAGAGTTCGAGCACATCAGGATGCGCCTTTTCGCATTCATCCAGCAGCACGACGGAGTAAGGACGCCGGCGGACCGCCTCGGTCAACACGCCGCCTTCGCCGTAGCCGACGTATCCCGGAGGCGAACCCTTCAAGGTCGATACGGTATGTGCCTCCTGGAACTCCGACATATTGATCGTGATCATGTTCTTCTCGCCACCGTAGAGCAGGTCGGCGAGCGCAATTGCGGTCTCTGTTTTGCCGACGCCGCTCGGCCCGACGAGCATGAATACGCCTACTGGCTTGACTGGATCGTCCATGTTCGCGCGCGACGTCATAATTCTCTGCGCGATGGCGGCGAGTGCATGGTCCTGTCCTATCACACGCTTCATCAGGTGAGTGTCCAAAGTCAGGACAGTCGAGATTTCGTCTTTCATCATCTTGCCCAGCGGGATGCCCGTCCAGGCCGAAATGACAGCACCGCAGATCTGCGCATCGACTGACACGCTCATCAGCCCATGCTCGCCCTGAAGTGCGGCAAGCTCTGCCTCCAGTTCGGCCAGCTTTTTGCGGAACTCGGCTGCACTCTCCTTGTCCTTGTCAGTTTCGAGCTTGATTTGCAGGTCGCGAATGCCGGAGACGAAGGTCTTCTCCTTCTCCCAACGCTCCTTTAACTCCTCAAGTTTCTTGCCGCCCGAGGTCATCTTTTCTTCGATCTCTGCGAGCCGCTCCCCGTGGTTCGCACCAATGGTGGTCTCTCGCTCAAGCACACGCTTCTGCACCTCCAGGCTATCAAGCTGGCGCAACACGTCTTCGAGCGCAGGCGGCATGGAGTTATGGCCGAGAGCCAGGCGTGCACATGCGGTATCGAGGACACTGACTGCCTTATCCGGCAACTGACGCCCTGCAATATAACGATGGGAGAGCTTCACTGTTGCGGTGATGGCCTCATCCAGAATGCGCAATCCGTGATGCTTTTCAAGCGATGCGACGATGCCGCGCAGCATGGTGCAGCAGACCTCTTCGCTCGGCTCCTCCACCTTGACGACCTGAAAGCGGCGGGCCAGCGCAGGGTCTTTCTCGAAGTATTTCTTGTACTCCGACCACGTCGTCGCAGCGATTGTTCGAAGCTCGCCGCGAGCAAGGGCAGGCTTCAAGAGATTGGCTGCATCGTTTTGACCAGCCGCGCCACCCGCACCGATCATGGTGTGGGCTTCATCGATGAAGAGAATGATCTTTTCCGTCGACGACTTGATCTCGTTGATGAGTCCCTTGAGACGATTCTCAAACTCACCCTTGACGCTTGCGCCCGCCTGCAAGAGCGCGAGATCGAGGCTGTGCAGCTTTACACCCTGGAGCGCCGGGGGAACTTCGTTCTGTACGATGCGATTGGCCAGGCCTTCGACGACGGCCGTCTTTCCGACGCCTGCCTCACCGGTCAGGATGGGATTGTTCTGGCGTCGGCGCATGAGGATGTCGATCATCTGACGCACCTCGGTATCACGCCCGAGAACCGGATCGATCTTGCCGGCCTTTGCGTTCTCCGTCATGTTGACGGTGTACGCATCGAGATTTGGCGTCTTGCCTTTGCCTGCGGACGGTCCATCGTTGCTGGTTGCATCGCCTGTACCGCCTGAGTGCTTGAGCGATGCCTGGACCTCACGCGAATTCGCGACGATGGTATAGAAATCTT
>JBDTDX010000416.1:0-5078 GCA_039922815.1 Granulicella sp. | reverse complement strand
GAGCCACTACGAGGGCGCGCCCGTTTTCTGGAAGGCCGTCGGCGATGGAGGCCAGGGCAGACATGCCGCGGTCGGTGGCGAGCTTTGGGTCTTCGCCGCCGGGAAGGAAATTGGTTGCGGGGTCCTGCTCGAAGGCTGCGCGTTCGCGCGGAAATTGCGTCTTCATCTCGGTGGAGGTTAGACCTTCGCCTTGGCCGAAGTCGAGTTCTACGAGGCGCGGATCAATTTGAAGGGGGAGATGCGCTGCGATGGCCGCGGCGGTTGCTGTCTGTTTTGCGCGTGCGAGCGGGGAGCTCCATACCGCATTTAATTTTGCAGAGGCAGCCCATAGTGCAAGATGTTGAGCTTGCGCTTCGCCGAGGGGAGTGAGGGCAATATCCGTGCGGCCTGCGTAGCGATTTTCGGCGTGCCAGATGGTTTCCCCATGCCGTACGAGCAGAATTTTTTTCATGCGTTGGCCTCTTGTGACGCTGTTGCAAACAGGGAATCCGGCAGCCATCCGCGACGATGTAGTTCGCTGAGTAGTAGGTGGTATTGCGGCGCGTAGTCGCTGAAGGGACGCTTGGGGTGTATCGGGACGCCGGGTTTTATCATGCGGCTGACGGCGTCGGTTAGGGACGATTCGGCTGCGGATGCAAGGATCGCCATGCCGAAAGCGCCCTCGGTGACGGCAGGAATGGTGAGCGTGCGCTGCATGGCGTCAGCACGCATCTGGTTTAAGGCATGACTGCGCGTTGCACCGCCGGAGATGGTGAAGCGTCCTTCCATGGGTGCGCCCATGGCGCGCAATGCATCGAACGAAAGTCTTTCCCAAAGCGCGATGCCTTGCAAGACTGCCTGGTAGTGCTCTTCGGTAGAGCGCGCCACGCCGAGGGTAAAGCCTTCGGCATCGGGGGCCGCGAAGGGGAATCGTTCGCCGCGGGTTGCGAGGGGATAGATGACGAGCGGCGTTGGTTGCGCATGCTCCGCGTGTTTGTTGAGCGCGGGAAGATCCTCTGATTTAAATGCGGCGGTGATTGCGCTGGCTCCTGTGCTGGACGCACCGCCGGGGAGCCACAGGCCGTCCATCGAGCGGTGAGAATAGACGGCTCGAAGCGGATCGCATAACAGGTTGCGGGTAACGCCCTTCACGACGAGGGTGGTGCCGATGACGGTGTTCCAATCGCCGATGCCTACGGCACCGGAAGCGATTTGCGCAGCGCAGCCATCGGTCATGCCCGCGTAGATTGGCGTGCCTGCTGGCAGTCCTGTTTCGGTGGCACACACGGTGCTTACGCTGCCGATGCGTGTGCCGGGCGCTACTACCTCTGGCAGCATATTGGTTGGTATGCCGAGCGTATCGAAGATGTCCGAAGGCCAGTGCGACTGGAGTAAGTCATAGCCCGTCTTCAGAGCGTGACTCGAATCCGTTGAAAGCGGATGCCCCGCAAGACGAAAGTTGATCCAGTCATTCTGGTGCATGAGGCGATAGGTGTGCGGCGCTGCGCCGTGACGGAGCAACCAAAGGAGTTTGGGCAAAGCCCAGGAAGGCTGAACGCGATAGCTTAACTGTTCCCAGAGGGCCGCGCCTTTCTGGTCGACCTCGATGGCTTCTGCGTTGGCTCGGGCATCGTCGTACATCAAGCCGGGAGTTACTGGTCGACCTTCTTTGTCGACGAGCAGGATCGTGCCCGAAGTTGCGTCAACGCAAAGCCCTCGCACGGGAGAGCTACTGCCTAGTTCGGAGGTGACAGATCGTAACGATTCTGCGACGGCGCGCCACCAATCGTCCGGCTGCTGCTCGTGACGCGGGCCTTCTCGGTGGCTCGTGAGAGGGCGCGATGCCGTTGCGACGATGTCGCCTGTTTCTGTCACGGCCATTACGCGTGTGCTTTGCGTACCGATATCGATGCCGATGTAGACGGGTTCGTTCATGAGCGCGCCTGCGTAGGCCAGAGCGGGCGCATGGCATCGCGCGTTGTTAGAAAGCGCTTGTAAGCAGCCTCATACAATGTGCAGGAAGGAGAGGGAGAGAATGTTTCGAAGTGCGTGGGCAGAGTTGCGGCGGCGTGAGCCACGTTGCGCATACGTCCGGTGATGACCAGACCAAAGAGAAAGGCTCCCCTTGCGCCGATCTCGCTTTCTGCGGGGCGCAAGACGCGCATGCCGGTGACGTCGGCGATCAACTGACACCAGAAGGCGCTGCGTGCACCTCCTCCGCAGACACGAAGCTCACTCATATTTCCTACCGCGGCTGTGAGGCATTCGCGGATCGCAAAGGTGAGACCTTCATAGACGGCTCGGGCCATGTCTTCGCGGCTGTGAGTCAGCTTCAATCCATGAAAGCTGCCGCTCGCTTCCGGGTCGAGAAAAGGGGAGCGCTCTCCGGCTTCGGAGACATAAGGGAGGAGGAGTAGATTTCGCGCACCCGCAACTGACGAGGCCGCGAGCGTTTCGAGGGTCTGTAAATTTTCGGCATGGAGCAGGCGTGCCGCCCATTCCAGCGTTTCGCAGCCAGCAAGAGTCGGCATGGCGCGAAGATACTGGCCATCATCGAGAGCAATGGTTGTACCGGCGGGAGCGCCGCTGCGATTGAGGTCCGTTGTAATGGCTTCGGCGCAGATGGTCGTGCCGAGAATGAGGCAGGCCTGTCCCGGATTTGTAACTCCTGCGCCGTAAGCAGTCGTCACAATATCGTAGGGTGCCATCACGACCGGAGTTCCTGCGGCAACGCCGAGGAGGTTAGCGGCTTTTGCGGTGATGGGCGCAGAAAGATCTGCTCCGCGCGCGATGGGCGGCAGGATAGTCCTGAACTCTGCGAGGCCGTAGCTCTCGAAGATACTGTCGTCGTATTCGCGTGACTGCAGATCGCAGAATGGGTTGGAGGCGTCGGAAAGGTCCGCTGCAAACTTGCCGGTAAGCCGCGAAAATAGCCAGCCGTTGCAGGATAGAACGTGTCGAGACCTATGCAGACGGTCGGGATCGTTGCGAGTGAGCCATGCGAGCAGGGTGTTGGACAAGCCCGGATACGTTACCGAGCCACTTGCCCGATAGCTATTTTCAATCGCACCGCTCGAGCGCCACTGCTCGACGATTGTGGCGCCGCGACCGTCGTTCCATAAGAGGGCATTGCCCGTGGGTTCGCCCTGTTCGTCGACAAGCCAGCAACCATCTCCCTGTGCTGTGATGGCAATGCCTTCGAGCGGTTCAGTCAGCAGGGCTGCGGCTTTTTGTGCGGTGCGAACGGCGGCTTGCCAGACATCCGTCATCGACTGCTCGGAGGCGCTGGCAAAGGGATGCAGCACCTCGGTGCGCTCGCGTGTGAGGCCGATCTCACGGCCGTCTGCGTTGAAGGCTACCGCCTTCACGACCGAGGTGCCGGCATCAATTGCAATCCAGGCCATGGTTATGCCTCCTGTGCTGCGATGGTCTTCTCTTCACCGGGTAAACGAAGTGTGAGCGCCAGAAAACCGCTCACCAGATAGAGTCCGGAGAAGACCCACATGAGGCCGGCTACTCCGATTGGTTTAAGGAGGAGTGCTACTAACGCGGGTCCTACCCACACGCTCATGCCAGCGCCGAGGCTTAGCAAGCTGAGGGAAGCTCCACGATGCTCCGGGGCGAGGCTTGGCATGAGCGCAGAGAGCGGCACATAGCCAGCCAGCGTGGCACCGTAGAAGACGCCTGCAAGAACCGCCAGCGGAAGGCTGTGGTGCAGCGTTGGCACATAGTACAAAGTAAGTGTTGAAACGGCGGATCCAAAACCTCCGCAGATGGCTACGGTTTTCCTCCAACCGAAGCGATCGCCAATAAAGCCGAAGAGCAAATTCCAGATGATGTTCGACAGAAAGATTGCGCTTAGCAGGCGTAGCCACGTCACCATGGTGAAGCCGACCACTTCGATAAAGAAGGCTGGCAGAAAGACGAAGAATCCGAACTCTGGCGCGGTGTTAATCATACGCACCAGGCAGCCGATGCCGGTCTTTGGCTTCTCCCATGCAAGGGTGACGGAGCGCAGGAGAGCGCGGACAGGCTGCTCATTCGGGGGGACCAGTCGCTTCGCGCCACGTTGTTCGCGTACACCGATCAATAGCGTCATGCCTCCCAGGAGAACTAATCCTGTTGAAACCCAAAGCGTGTAATAAGCTCCAATGCGCGGCACAAAATAGCCTGCGACGACTGAGCCGAGTGTCGGCAAGCCACCGGTAAATGCAAACCAGAACCAGCCCATCGCGGACCCGAGTCTTCTCTGTGGCGCGACTACCGTGATCCATACTAAAAAGCCAAAGGCGAAGAGTGGATAACCCAGCCCTCGAAGGCCATAGGTGATAAGCACCAGCCATAGGTTGTTGCTTCGTAGGCCGAACGTCAGGAACATGACCTCAAACGCGAGCCACAAAATCAGTCCCAGCGAGATGACGCGCCGTGGGCCCCAGATATCGGAGAGCGCGCCGGAAAGCCAGCCGGCAGTGCCGACCGCGAAGCCGTATGTCGTGAATATCCACGCTACCGTAGTTTGCGCGAAACCATGGTCGACGAGATAGGGAGAAAGATAGCCTGACTCCACGCCGTCACCAATCATGAAGAGTAGAAGCCCAACGAAACCCCAGGCGAGGGTGCGTGGTATACCTGCGCGCGTTAAGAGAGAGCGCGAAGACTCCGATTGTTCATCCGCCAGGGTAAGGTTGTCCATGCACTCTCCGGGTTGCTGCCTATGCATTCTTCGATGGTACGAGGTCACTCCAAAAAATTAAGAGCCGCCCCAATGCTGCACACGATACGTGCTTGCGAGGGGCGGCCCTCTTGAACTCTGCCGCGGCATGCCAATTTTCTCTACCAAGCGGAATTATGTCAAGAGGAGGCACGAGCATTTCTGCTGATAAGTGGACTGGGTAGAGGGGATGAAGGGAGAGACTACTGACCGCCACCCGTCAGTTGATAGAGGTCGACTCCGCCGTTATAGTTCGGTAGGTAAATATGTCCGCCTGAGATTACTGGAGGCATGAACTTATTAAAGAGATAGGCAATCCCCCAGTCCTGACTATCCCATAGCTTGACCATGTGTTTCCCATCGGTATCGGATGCAAGGTTTTCGGCGT
>JBDTDX010000415.1:0-9413 GCA_039922815.1 Granulicella sp. | reverse complement strand
TCCAGCCCGTAACGGCCGTCCACGCGGACGGCGCAGCCGGGAATATCGTAGACCATCTCCGTGACGGCCACCTGCTCGTTCGCCAGCACAAAACTGCCCTTCATTGAGGAGGTGACGGCGGCTGCCTGCTGCGCGTTCGCCTTCTCCGGTAGCCCCTGCGCTCGCTCGCTCAGGTCGTCGATCTGCTGTTGAAGCCGGGCGTTGCTGAACGTCCCCTGCTGAATCGCAAAGGAGCCGTTCAGGCGCATCTTGTGAGAGACCGAAACAGGCCCCGGCGGGATGCTAAGGTGCGAACGCGCAACCAGTGTGCCGCGAACGACGGGCGGGTTGGTCCGCACGGTCAGCGTCAGCCAGTCGTCGATGCGGCCCTTCTCCGTGACGACATCGAGCTCGATGTCGTGTCCGGGCACGCCCTTCTTCCGGGTGATGGAGCCGGTCGCTGTGATCTCCGAGTGCAGCAGGAGAGCGTTCACAGGCTGGAGATAAGTGTCGCCCGTGGTCGCGTCCACGATGGCGTGAAAGCTGGCGTGGAGCGGGACGGGGTGGTTGCTGATCGTGAGCCGAAAGTCCGGCGTGTCGGAGACGCCGTCAATTGCGATCCGGCCCAGCGTGCCTGCGAATTTGCCGTTCGAGGAGAGAATGCCGCCAATCCCTTTGATCGTCGAGAGGTCCGCGTGGGAGAAGAGATAGCTTCCATCGAGTGGCGTATCGCGCGGATTATCGTCTTGCCACGGGCCGAAGTGGCCGATGGCATGCACGTCGCCGACCGGCTTGGGATTGCGGAGGGTGGCGTCGTACTCAAATGGCTGCGTGCGGCCGACGTTGGTGAGGGTCAGGTTGACGACGTTGAACTCGAGCGGCGGCTTCCCCTGCAGGCTGTTCTCGATGACGATGTTCAGGTCGTCGATCACGATCTTGTCGACGAGGATCCCTTCGCGTGGCTGGCCGCTGCGACGGGGGTTATCCGGCATCAGCGGGCCTCGATCCGCGCGTGGTGGGATGCGCAGCTCTGCTCCCTGAACATTGACGCTGACGAGGCGCATGGTCGGCTCGAGCAACTGGCGCAAGCCCGCATGAAACTGGAAGGAGCGGATGCTCAACATCGGCGGTGGCTGGCTTCGGGCATCCGGTTTCGTAGGACCGGCAAGGTAGAGGATGCGAAGTCCTTCGCCTTCAACGGCGAGGCCGTGAACAACGGAGATGTGGAGATGGTCGAGTTCCACCGGGCTGTGGAAGCGGGCTGATAACGTCTCGATGACCCGCGTGCGGAGTATTGGCTCCGCGTGGCGGGCGAGCCAGGTGAGCGCGCCGAGGGCAATGAGGAAGAGGACGAGAAGAGTGCTGCCGGTCCAGACGAGCCAGCGGCGGCGAGGCCTGCGGACCGTGCCGGGCGAGGGTGCTTCGGTCTGGATGAGGTGAGGCTGTTGATCGCTGATAGAAGTGCCCTCGAAGCTTGGACGCTTCTTCAGCTTAGATTGTTGGTCTGGTGGGCGGGGTGGTCGTCATTGCCGACAACCCCGTTTTCATGGACTACGAAAGAATGACAGCATTCATTGGGGAGACGGACCCGGCGGGGCGGTGTTCGGCTGAAGGGAGGTCTCGCCTGTTTTCACATTGATGCTCCATGGCTGCGGAGGTGGCAGGAAGAGTGTGCCATCCTTCGTCTCGAGGGGCATCCAGAGATAGCGCGAGTCCCATAGCTCGTGCTGTCGCCACAGGTCACCCATAAAAATGATGGAGGTTTTTTTAGACCCCGCAACCTTCAATAGCATCGTTGATTGCGAGTCGTAGTTGTTCGCTTCCGCCGGGGCAAGAGTGGAGAATGTAGTCCAGGGTCCGGCGAGCGCGGGTGCGGTTGCGTAGACGTTGGGGTTGGGACGCCAGCCGGTCATGTGGGAACCGACTGCATAGTAAAGTTTGCCGTAGTGCACCAGCGCGCCGCCCTCAAGGGGAGCGGGGACAAAGGCGGTTTTCTCCACGTTCATCATGTCGTCGGTTAGTTTGGCGACGAAGAAGCCTTTCGTGGGACGAGACTCAAAGATTAGATAGGCCGAGCCGTCGTCGTCGACAAACTGGCCAATGTCGCGACTCTCCTCGCCGAGCGGCCTGAAGCTCTTGACGTAGGTGTACGGGCCATTGATCTTTTTACTGGTTGCGACCATCACGCGAGCTAGTTTGTAGGGCGCGTCGTCCAGGTGGGCGTACATCACGAACGTTGATTTGTTTTTTCCTACGAATACCTTGGGGCGTTCCAGCACCCAGTGCTTCCCCAGATGCTCGGGGTCGGCAAGAACGAGCGCTTGTCCACAAAACTTCCAGCGTGCGAGATCGCGTGAAGAGTAGCAGGCTACGTAACGCTTATCCGGGTCGTTGCCCGGCGTGCGGTCCTCGCCGAACCAGTAGTAAACGCCCTTCCACAGGGTGACTCCGCCTCCATGCGCCTGAATGCGCTTGCCTTGGGTGTCGAGCCAGGGTTCTCCGGGACGAACGACACCCTGTGCAGCGCACAGCGCGGTTCCGGCCAGAGTAAGTATCGTTACAGCCAACCATCGCGAGATTATTTTTTTCAATGTGAGCCTTCCGTAGTGACCCTACCGTTCTACTTCTTTTTCAGCGAACAGTCTCGTTGATTTTCGCTGCGGTTTGAGGCGGATGCGAAAATGGAGATATGCTCCAACTCTCTGCTGCCGGAAAGCGCTTCGGCCAAAAACTACTCTTTGAAGATGCGAACTGGCTCATCACCCCGGATGAACGCACCGGCCTTGTTGGCGGTAATGGAACGGGGAAGTCCACCCTGCTGAAGGTGCTTGCCGGGCTGGAATCGCTCGACTACGGCTCCCTGACGCGGGTGAAAGGGATGACGCTCGGCTATCTTCCACAGGATGGCCTGGCGCTGCGGGGCAAGACCGTCTTCGACGAATGCCTGACGGTCTTTGAGCATTTGCATGCGATGGAGGCCGAAGCGGAGCAGATTACGCATACGCTGTCGACGGCTGATCCGAAATCGAAGGAGTACAAGGCAGCGGCAGAGCGGTACTCGGATATAGCAGACCAACTGCATGTGCACGACATCTACACGCTGGACTCGCAGGTGGGCGCAGTGCTCGGCGGCCTCGGCTTCACCAAGGAAGACTGGGAGCGAAAGACGGAGGAGTTTTCCGGCGGCTGGCAGATGCGGATTGCGCTGGCCAAGCTGCTGTTGCAGAAGCCTTCGCTGCTGCTGCTCGATGAGCCGACGAACCATCTCGATCTGGAGTCGCGGAACTGGCTGGAGAACTACCTCCATGACTATCCGAACGCGTTCATTTTGATCTCACACGACCGGTACTTTCTCGACGTGACCGTGAACAAGACGGTGGAGCTGTGGAACAAGCGGATGCACACGTATCACGGGAACTACGAGAAGTATCTGACGCAGAAGGAAGAACGCAAGACGCAGTTGTTGAGCGCCTACAAGAACCAGCGCGATCGCATCGAGGCCCTCGAGGCGTTCATCAACCGCTTCCGCGCGCAGGCGACCAAGGCCAAGCAGGTGCAGAGCCGCATCAAGGAGCTCGAAAAGATCGAGCGCATCGAGATCCCGGAGGAAGAGGCGACCATTCACTTTACGATCCCGCAGCCGCCGGCTTCCGGGCGGACGGTGATCGAGGTGAACCACCTCTTCAAGAACTATCCGACGCCGGACGGCGGCGTGAAGAAGATCCTCGAGGATGTCAGCTTTCAGATTGATCGCGGCGACCGGATCGCGCTGGTTGGCGCCAATGGAGCGGGTAAATCGACGCTGATTCGTATGTTGTCGCAGCTTGAAGGCCCCACCAGTGGCGAGATCAAGCTGGGACATAACGTACTGGCGGACTACTTCGCGCAGGATCAGTACAAGGTGCTCGATGGCGCGGCGGAGATGCTGGACGACATCAGCGGCATTGCGCCGAAGGTGCCGCAGACGGAGCTGCGCAGCCTGCTCGGCTGCTTCATGTTCTCGGGCGACGACGTGTTCAAAACGCTCGGGGTGCTCTCGGGCGGCGAGCGCAACCGTTATGCGATGGCGAAGATGCTGGTGAGCCCGGCGAACATGCTGCTGCTGGACGAGCCGACGAACCATCTCGACCTGAGGGCGAAGGACGTGCTCCTCGACGCGATCCGCAACTTCAGCGGAACGGTTCTGTTCGTCTCGCATGACCGCTACTTTATCGACGGGCTTGCGACGCGGGTCTTTGAGGTCGAGGACCGGCGCGTGCATATCTACCCCGGCGGTTATGAGGACTATCTATGGCGCAAGCAGGGCGGCCCGGCGAAGGTGGCGGCATCGCTGGTGGCTGCTCCGCTGGTTCCGGTGCCAGTGGCTGCTCCGGTTGAGGTGGTGCCGGTGGTGGAGAGGTCCGTGGTGAAGCGGCTGAATCCAATCAAACTGAAGCTGTTGGAGGACCGGCTCAAGTTTGTGGAGGAGGAGCTGGCACGGCTGGAGGATACGATTGCGGCCGGCGAGGAGCGGTTGGGCGTCTTTGTCTCGGCGGAGGAGTCGCAACGGCAGGCGAGGGAGTTGGATGAGGCTCGGGAGCGGCGGACGTCGTTGACGACGGAGTGGGAGGAGCTGGCGGTGGCGCTGGAGGAGCAGGAGGTCGGCAGCTAAGCAGATATGGTGGAAGGAACTTTTCTCCGCAGCATCCTTGCAATTTCGGGCATCCTACTTTGTGCCTGTAGTGGCTAAGACCGGGAGCGCCCGGAACGGTGGAGTCTTCCGTCGACCGGGTTTTGTTGCCCGGTCCAAGGAGCGTTCATGAGCAATCCATCTCGCGTCGGCGTATCGAGCAGAATCCTCGCAGTATTTTTCATCCTGCTGGCTGGAAACGCCTGCAAAGCACAACAGACGTATGTGTCCCGGTATGACATTTACACGGGCTTCTCCGACCTGAACACGCCGGCTTTGAACAGCCTGAACCAGGTGGGTTTTCATCTACAGGCGGGGGTCAATAACCGAAGCTGGTTATCGAGCGGCTTCGATTACAGCGTGCAGACCGGGTCGACGGTGTTGACCACGAACCTGGCGACACCGGCGTTGCAGCAGCAGTTGGCAGCTCTGCCTCCGGGCTATCATCTGGCGCTGCCGATCGATGTGAATACGCAGACGTTCACGATTGGCTCGCAGTATGTGTATCGGCACTTCGCGAAGACGACCCTGTTTCTTCGGCCTGCGTTGAGTGCGTTCCGGATCAAGTCCGTACCGCATCCTGCTGATCCGATTGCTGCGCTGGTGTCCTCGGAGATTGCTCCGCAGGGAGAGAAGACCGATTGGGTGGGGGCGTATGGAGTGGGTGGCGGCGCGGAGTTTGCGGCCTCGAAACATCTCGGTATACGCGTGCAGCTCGATGCCGTGTACAACCATCCGTACAACGACATTCTCGGCAACGGCAATTGGACCTATCGCTATTCGGTTGGGCCGGCCTTCCACTTTGGACGGAATATTTTGGACCAGTAGAGCCAGAAGTAGCTAGCGGCCTTCGCGAAGGCGGGAGGCGAGGCGCTCGGGCAATCCGGCCATGAGGATGCGGCCCTGTGCTGCGGTGACATCGTAGGGAATGCGGTGGAAGATGATCTCGGGCGCGGTCGTATCCGAGCCGGAATCGTAGACGGCGTAAGCGGTACGCCAGTCAGCGTCGCGGGGCTGCCCCACGGAGCCCGGATTGATGAGGTGGCGCAGACCGGGGAGCAGGGGAAGGGTCCAGCTATCAGGCTCGTTGCGGGTTGCGAAGCGAGGATGGAACTCCTGCCACTCGTGATCGCGCTGGGCGAAGCCCCCCTGGACGTGGGTGTGGCCGAAGAAGGTAAGGTCGGTGGTCATCTGCTGCAACGGTGCCCAGGCATCGCGCAGGGTCAGGATGTAGTTGTCCTCGTCGAGCGGCGAACCGTGTGCCAGGCCGACGCCGGGATGCTCGGGCTGGAGCGGTCCCTGGGGAACAGCGCGTAGCCATGCCAGGTTATCCGGTGTCAGCTCGGAGTAGGTCCACATGGCAGCGGTGCGCGCGACGGGGTTGAAGTTCAGCGCGGAGGTAAGGCCTGCGCAGACGCGGTCGTGGTTGCCACGAACGCTCGTGGTCGCGAGCGGTCGAAGGCGGTCGAGAATCTGGTTGGGGCTGGCGCCATAGCCGACCATGTCGCCGAGGTTCCAAAGCTGGTCGAACTCTCCGGCGGCAGCGAGGACGGCTTCAAGAGCTTCAAGATTGCCGTGGATGTCGGAGAGAATGAGCGCGCGCATGAGTGAAGAATCGGCAGAAGGATACGAAGGTTGAGTCTAGTCCACTTGGGGTTTTGAGGAAAGCGTACGTTTTGCCGATGCAACCTGTAGGAACCCTTTTGCATGGCAAAATCATCAAAGAAAGGATGCTAACTTTCCGCAAACCTGCAATGAAAATCCTTCAGGGTGGATCTAAGACGTTGCTTTGGGCGGCGATATTATGCGCTCTTGTCGCTGTGGCACCGAAGGCCGAGGCACAAATTTCCATTGGCATCGGCGGACCACCACCCGTTTGCCGCTACGGCTATTACGACTATGCGCCCTACCGTTGCGCTCCCTCTGGGTACTACGGCTCCGGCTATTTCTATAACGGCACCTTTCTAGGCGTAGGGCCGTGGTCCAACTGGGGCTATGGGCATGGCTGGGGCTCCCATCGCTTCGTAGGTCGCGGGGGAGGGCGGTATTATCCACGCCGACGTGCCTACCGAGGTGGTCGTGGGTATTATGGGAGACGCGGGTATGCGGGCCGCAGAGGTGATCGTGGACACGACGGCCACCGTGGTCACCGATAAAATATTCTGAAATGGGAGAGGCTACTCAATAGAGTGGCCTTTTCTGCGTTCCATCTCTGAGCTCCAAAAGCGGTCAGCTTTGCCAGCGACGAACTAACCCAAGACTGCGAGTGGCTGTGTGCGGTCGGTCTGCATGGTGGGGACGGAGGCCAGGAGCTTGCGGGTGTAGGGGTGTTGGGGGTTGTGAAAAAGATTGTAGGTGGGAGCGTGTTCGACGAGGTGGCCGTGCTGCATCACAGCGATCTGGTCTCCTGGCTGGTTGGCAGCCTGCGCGACAACGGCGAGATCGTGCGAGATGAAGAGCATGGCCAGGTTGTGGGTTCGGCGAAGGTCGCTGAGCAGTTTCAGAATCTGCTCCTGCACGGTGACATCAAGGGCGGTGGTTGGCTCGTCGGCGATGAGCAGGCGGGGGCGATTGATGAGCGCCATGGCGATGAGCAGGCGCTGGCGCTGGCCTCCGGAGAACTGGTGGGGGTAATCGCGAAGACGGCTCTCGGGTTCGGGGAGAGCGACCTCGTGCAGGGCATCGAGGACACGGGTGCGAAGGGCGGAACGTGACAGTTTGAGGGTGTGCGCTTCGTCGTTGTGGGCCAGCAGGGCTTCGGCGATCTGTTTCCCGACGCGCATCACCGGATTGAGTGCGGTCATGGGCTCCTGAAAGATCATGCTGAGGGTGCGGCCACGGTGTCGTCGCATCTTCGCTGTGGGTAGAGTGATCAACTCTTCGCCGTCCAGACGAATGCTTCCGGTGACATGGGCGTTCGGGGGCAGAAGGCGTAGAAGTGCCAGCGAAGTGGCAGATTTGCCCGAGCCGGACTCGCCGACCAGACCCAGCGTTTGGCCTGGCTCGATGGTGAAGGAGAGATTGTGGACAGCGGGGCGATCGCCGAAGCGTATGGAAAGGTCGGTGACTTCGAGGAGGGGAGCGGCGGCCACGATGATGTCGATGGTAGCGGAAATCGACCGGATGGGTGTGGCGAGCGTCTAATCTCTTAATGCGCAGGGTGATATGACGATGAAGAGCGTTTGGAGTTTCGGGGTATTGCTGCTGATGTCCGGGGTCGCGTGCGCGCAGATGCACAAGGTCTCGGCCCCGGAGACGGTGGTGCGAGCGGTGGGTGTCTATGAGTGGACGGGGGACATGGCGAAGCCTACGGCAAGCCGACTCATCCCGGTGACGCTTTATATCGATAAAAAGCTTGAGGACGCCGGGCTGTATCTGGCGCGTCCCGTGCCCTTCGCGCTGCAGACAGGGAATGTCTACGAGTTGGATGTGGCGGGGGTGTCCAGGGGGACGCTGGACCTGGTGTATGCGCGGCACCTGCAGGCGACCACCAACGCGCAGGCGTATGACGACGGCTGGTTTGGGTATGGAAGTTTCAAGGGGCTTGTGGCACCGAAGAAGACCGTTACGAGAAAACAGGAGCAGGCACGAACGGCGGGAATTGAAGGATCAAACGGCATCGTGAACCCGGATCGTCCCCACTTTGTGAACAAGGCTGGGCAGCCGGTGACGCCGGGGTCCGCGTCCACTTCGGCGGGGAGCAACACTACGAAAGCCGATACAGGGAAGGCGGATACGGCGAAGGCTGACGACGATCCGGATCGCCCACATTTCTCGAAGAAAGACGATGCTGCGCCTGCGAAAGATCCTTCAGACAGTGCCGGTGCTACACCTGCGGCTGATCCGGACAGGCCGACGATGAAGCGTCGCAGTGGAAACGATACGGCGTCCACTACGGCCAGCTCTGGCACGGATGGGGGGACGATGCCTGCGGACGATCCGGATCGGCCTACGCTGAAGCGGCGTACCCCGGAGGAGGCGAAGAAGCGGGCCAGTGAGGGTGGCGATAGTGTGACGGGGGCATCTGCGTCGCTGAACGACGACCCGAATCGTCCCAACCTGCACCGCGGCAAACCGACGAGCGCCATGACCGAGGCGGACCTTCCGAAGCTCTCGGGTCTACCTGTGGACTTGCAGCAGATGGTGGCGGTTTCTGATGCAAAGAATCGTCCCGTGCATGACTTTTCGCGGGCGTGGGAGGACGGTGCGGAGCGCGCAGCGATCCTGATGAAGATGCAGGCCATCGCACAGACGCAGCTCGCGGCGTATGGCGGCGGTGCTCCTGCTGCGGCGCAGGCGGTCGCTCCGGTTGCCAGGCCGCATTCGCCAAACAGCAAGCTGCGACGGCCGATCAAGCCGCTCCAGCTTGCTAAGGTGCCGATGCAGGATGAGCAGTTGAAAGGGTATCTGTTGAGCTATGGGGATGTGCCGACCTTTGTGTACCAGGCGCATACGGCTGGCGAGGGCGCGGACCTGCGCTATGTGACGATTGTGGCGCAATTGGACGCGCAGCATGAGCCGAAGATGGTGTTGCATGCTGTGACGGATGCGACTCATCTGGACAGGACGGCACGGCTGCGGCTCGTGGATGCGGTGGATGTGGAGGCGTCGAATCGAGCGTCATTGCTGTTCGAAATGCGTGGTCAGACTAACCGCCAGTTTGGCGTTTATCGCATTCTTGGGTTGCAGGCAGAGCAGATTTTTTCTACGGGACTGATGCAGTAAACGGCATCGGCAGGCCCATTTTGTAGCTACAAATTTGTAG
>JBDTDX010000414.1:0-5818 GCA_039922815.1 Granulicella sp. | reverse complement strand
GGGTTGAAGTTGGGTTGGGTCATAGCGCTTCTTCGGCATGGTCGGTATGGGAACGGAATGCGGGGGTCTCTCCACTTCGCTGCGCTTCGGTCGAGATGACGGTTTTTGGTAGGAGTGGCAAAAGGCAGGTCATCGGAAAAAGAGGAGGGGTGTGAGGAGGGCGAGGTCGGCGGCGGCGCGGAGGAGGGTGGGGGAGAGGCGATGACGGTAGTGGTCGAGGAGGAGCAGGAGGAGCGCGGCGATGGCGATGGCGGCGGGGATGGAGGTGGGCGCGGATTTGAGGAGAAAAGCAGATCCCTCCGCTACGCTGCGGGACAACAAGTTTGGGATGAGGGTCAACAGATGCGGGGCGAGGGTGAGGGCGATCGCGGCGGCGAGTAGGCTGAGGGCGAGGGGGTGGAGGTAGCGGAGGGCTATGCGGGTGATGGGGTGGGCGTCTGTGTGCGGGCGGGGGTGCTCCCAGGCGTAGATGAAGAGGCAGTTGAGGCTGCAGAGGACGGCGAAGAGGAGGGCGGGGGCGAGCAGGGGGAGGCGGAGGGCGGGGTCGCGGGCGATGGTGGGGATGAAGGTGGCGGCGGCGAAGAAGAGGCCGACGGCGAGCTCTTTGGGGAGGCGGTGGGCGGAGCGGGTGGCGTGGATGAGGACGAAGTAGCCGACGAGGAAGCTGGCCTCGATGAGGTAGAGGCGGATGGCTGCGGGGTCGAGGGTGGGGAGGAGCGCGGCTAGGGCGAGCGTGGCGGCGGCGATGCCGATGAGGAAGGCGCGGCGATGGCGGTGGTGGAAGCGGTGGCGGGCTTCGAGGGGCTGGGAGTTTGGGATGGTGGCGTCGAGAGTGCCGTCCAGGGAGCGGGCGTCTAGCATTCGAGCGTCCAGGAGGCGGTCGGCCGCGTAGAGGAGCCAGACGGCGGTGGCCATGGCGGCGATGGAAGTGGCGGGGAGGGCGAGGTGGTTGACGCGGGCGAGGAACCAGGTCCAGAGAGCGGCTACCGTGGGGGCGTCGAGCGAGAGGAGGTGCCAGAGGGCGATGGGGTTGCGGGACGACGCCGGGAGCCGGGGGAATGGCAGTGGTGGTCTGCGTGTACTTCTGCGCGTACGGCGATCCGGAAATAGGGGAGACGAGGCCACTATTTTATTTTAGGCCTGAGGGTTAGGTGGTAGGGTGGCTGGGATGAAGATGCGTGTCTTTATCGCTGTTGTGGCTACAGTGCTGATGAGTGCGGCGGGTGTTCCGTCGGCGGGTGCGCAGGGGCTTGCAGCGCTGAGTTCGCAGCAGGCGTCGGGCGGGTTGAAGGAGGCGCTGACGCAGGGGGTTTCGACGGCGGTGGCTTCGACGGGGAAGCCGGGTGGGTATTTCAATAATCCGGCGATCAAGATCATGATGCCGCCGAAGTTGCAGACCGTCGAGAAGGGGCTGCGCGGGATGGGCATGGGTCCGAAGGTGGATGAGTTCGAGAAGAGCATGAATACGGCGGCGGAACAGGCGGCCCCGGCGGCGAAGGCGATCCTGATGGATGCGCTGAAGGCGATGACCTTCGACGATGCGAAGCAGATTGTGGCGGGCGGGAATACGGCGGGAACGGCCTATTTCAAGCGGACTACGTCGGATAAGATTTCGGCGGCGTTCAAGCCGATCGTGGACCAGTCGATGGCGAAGGTGGGGGTGAACACGCAGTTTCAGTCGCTGATGGGGAGTGCGCCGAAGTTGCCGTTTGCGAAGACACCGACGCTGGACATTAATGCGTATGTGCTCCAGAAGGCGGTCGACGGGCTGTTCGTGGTCATGGGCCAGGAAGAGACGAAGATTCGGACGAACCCGGCGGCGCAGGTGACTCCGCTATTGAAGTCGGTGTTTGGGCGGTAGGTAACGAGCAGTGACGGGCCCGACGGCGGAGTTATGCTCCGGTCATTTAAAAATTGAGATTGAGGAGAAGGCTACATGGTGACAGGTCCGTTTGAGAATCGGAATTTTCGGGTGAAGTGGGATGGGAAGTATGTGGCTGGGGTGTCGAAGATCAGCGGGCTGCGGTGGAGCGCGGATGTGGTGTCGGTGCGGGATGGGCTGACGAACATTGAGCAGACGGGGCCGGGGCGGCAGAAATATGAACCGCTGGCTCTGGAGCGAGGGGTTACTTTCGACCTGACGTTTGAGAACTGGGCGCAGCAGGTGATGGGCAACGAGAAGACGCAGGGATCGATCCTGAAGGATCTTGCGGTGGAGTTGTACGATCCGGCGGGGTCGCTGGTGATTGCGTACAAGGTCTACCGGTGCTGGCCGTACGCGTATGAGGCGTCGTCGGTGCTGGATGCTGAGGGTAATGCGATGGTGGTGGAACGGCTGATGCTGGAGTATGCGACGTTCGAGCGGGATACGAGCGTGGCTCCGCCTACGACCTAGAAGGCGAGGCGTGTCAGTGTGTCGGCGGTTCCGGGGATGAAGCACAATGCTCGGTTAAGACCCAATCGCCACCGATCCATTCGGGATAGCTGATAAATCCACAGATAGGACAGTGCTGGAGCGTCATGGTCGAAAGAGGAAATCCGGTAAATAGGCGTTTCTGGGCCGCGGTGAATAATCCTAAACATGGATCGTGAACAGGTGTCATGACGACCTCGGCTTGCTTCGAGGCCAATCGTAGCGGGATTCAGCCGGAAACACAGTCGCCTAGCAGACAAACTAAGTGGGTACCGAAGTGTTGTGATCTACAGGGCTTAGCGGGTGGTTTCGGCGGGGTTGTTGTGGGCTCCCGTGGCCCAGAAGTTGGGATCAATGTCGAGGAAGATGCTGTCGCGGGTCTGAATTTCGGCGAGACGCTTGTCCTGCTCTTCGTTGATGCTGCCGGTGGAGATGAGGGTCTCCCAGATGGCTTTGAGTTCGTTGAACTGATCGTTGTGGGTGAGGAAGCGAACCTCGGCGTAATCACGCGCGGCTCCGGTGGTGATGAGGAACTGCCAGTCTGAGGATTCGAGCAGGAGAAGCTCGCGGCAGATCTGCTGGAGAATCTGCGTTGCGAGCGGGGAAGAACGCCAGAGATCGCCGCTGGCTAGTTCGCGAACGAAGCGCTCGGCGGGGTAGATGTGGGTGTAGGTCCAGGAGGTGTCGGGGTTCATCCAGACCTGATTTTTTCCGGCCGCTCCCCAGGAGCCTTCGGGCATGGAGATGAAGCCGCCGCGGGGGTACTTGTCGAGGTAGTCGACCGAAGAGATGAGCGCGATGCCGCTGGGATGGTCGTGGAGTTCGCGGGCGACGGCCTCGAGCCATTGCGGACCTTCGAACCACCAGTGGCCGAAGAGCTCGGCGTCGAAGGGGGCGCAGAGGATGGGAGGCACGGCGTCGTTGAGGCCGGAGGCGAGGGTGTCGGTGACGAGAGCGACGAAGTGGGCGGCGTGGGA
Source organism: Granulicella sp. (assembly GCA_039922815.1). Lineage (GTDB taxonomy): Bacteria > Acidobacteriota > Terriglobia > Terriglobales > Acidobacteriaceae > Edaphobacter. The sequence continues at coordinate 2,428 of JBDTDX010000414.1, read as the reverse complement.
GCGGACGCGGTCGGCGGCGGCCTGCTCGTAGTAGGGCTGCTTGTCGTTCATGTCGACGCTGTCGCCGGTGACGCGCCAGTAGCGGTGACCGCCGGGCCAGCGCTTCTTGTGGAAGTCGAGGTAGTTGTAATCGCCCGGGTAGCCGGTGTCTCCTGACCAGACCTGGAAGCCGGAGCGGGGATCGCGGGGAAAGACGCTGACGGGGAACTGGCGGTTGGCTTCGCTGCCATAGGTGCCGTCGACGTAGTAGGGCTGATAGAGGCTGCGGTGCGGGGCATCGGCGAGGCGCTGGGCTTGCTCGTCGGCGGGAACGGCACCCGAGAGAAGTTCGTAGGGCGAGGGGTTGCGCTGCGCACCTTCGATGAGGTGGGTATCGACGTAGAAGAACTCGAGGCCTGACTCGGAGAAGGCCTGTTCGAGGCCGATGCGGTTGAAGCCGGGATGAGGCTCGGTGGTGCCTTCATCGGCGACGGGGTAGGTCCAGGGACCGGCAGGGCGATAGCCGCACTCGGGCGACCAGATACCGCGGGGATGGGTGCCGAGGTGTCGATGGTGCGTCTGAACGGCGGTGCGGATCTGGGCGCGGACGCTCTCGTCGGTGCCGAGCAGGGGGAGATAGCCGTGGGTGGCGGCGGAGGTAATGATGTCGATGAGGCCGGCTTCGTGGAAGTGGCGGAAGCGGTGGATGAGGTCGCCGTTGAGGGCGTTGAAGTCGTCGAGGGCCTGGGTGAAGAAGCGGTGCCAGGCGCGGGCGGTCTCGGCGTAGTGATTTTCGCCGGACTGTGTGAAAAAGGCCTCGTCTTCGCGGGCGGCGACGATCTTGCGGGCGAGGTACTTGGGGAACTCGGCGATGAAGACGGGGTGGGCGAGCTGCTCGAGCAGGATGGGGGAGAGGTTGAGGTTGCAGTGGAGACCGATGCCGTCGCGCTCGAGGTTGCCTAGGACGCGGAGCAGCGGAAGGTAGGTCTCAGCGGTGGCCTCGTGGAGCCACTCCATCCCATGCGGCCAGGTGCCGTGGTTGATGACGTACGGGAGATGCGCGTGCAGAGTGAGGGAGAGAAAACCTGACGGTTGTCGTGATGGCTGCGTCACAGGACTGGGACCTCGAACATCGCTACATCACCAGGGGATGGGGCCCGGGTTTTCTGAAGGAATGATGATGGCATGGCTACGAGCATTCCTTCACGAAGAATACCTCGATATAGGGTTAGTTGCTGTTGCGTTGTTGAAGGTTGGTATCGCTGTCGCGCGGCCGTTGGGACGAGGTGCGCACTTCGACCGAGGTGGTGAGGCGAAAGCGGAGGAGAGTCTCGGAGGGAATCTGGACCTGCTCTCCGCGGGTGATGCTCTGGGCTCCGGCACCGAGGCCGCCGCCTGCACCTGCGCCGATAGCGGCGCCCTTGCCGCCTCCGAGGATGCCTCCGATGATGGCGCCGATGGCGGCACCTCCGCCGACCTTGGCTGCGGTGTTGGCTCCGCGGCCCTTGCCGGTCTCGGTGTAGGGATCGGTGGAGATGGTGATGGATTCGCCGCGACGATTGATGGCGACGAGGGAGATGGTGAGCAGGGAGTTGCCCTTGAAGTGGCCAGCCTCGTGGACCTCATCGACGCGGCCCGAGACGTTGGTGCCGGCGGGAAGGGCGACGATGCCGTCAGCCATGACGTCGGCGGTGAGGGTGCCGGAGAAGGAGTCGCCGGGCTGGGTGGTGGCGCTGTCGAGCGTCTGGGTGATGCGGACGGAGAGAGGCGTGCCGGAGAGCAGGGTGACGATGCGCGGGGCGGGCGGTGGCGGTGGGACCTGCGGTACGGGCGGCGGAAGGGGTCGGCGCTCGATGGGTGCGGGCTGATAAACAGGCTGCGGCGGGGGCGCGGGTGCTGCTGAGGCGACGCCGTACTGGGCCTGCTCGGGGGTGAGGCGGGGAGTGGGCTTCTTCTTCGCGGTCACGGGAACGGGTTTGGTGGGGCTCGCCGGTGGGGCTGGTTTGGCGACGGGGGTGGGAGGCGGCGGCGGTGTGGGTGTCGGTGGGGCTGTCTTTGCGGTCTGGACTGTGAGTTGGTTGACGACGGATTTGACGCCGGGGACCTGGGATGCGTCGTTGCCTGCGAGTGCCTTTGCGGCCTCGCTGCTGACGGTGCCTTGCAGGATGGCTACACCGGTCTGGACGAGCGTATGAATGGGCTCGGTGGCGAGAGCGGTATCGCCGGTGAGTTTGGCCTGGAGGGCGGTGTTGACGGCGTTATCGTCAGGTGGCGGGGTAGATTTGCAGCCTGAAACAGCGAAGGTGAATGCAAGGGTTGCGATGGCGGCGAGGCGGGGGAGGGAGAACGATTTCGTGACGTGCATACATCCCTTTCGGAGGACAGCGCTCTGAGAAGACCCTATCCCCTCGACTTGTTTGACTCCCTGTTGGACTCCGGGGCGGGCGGT
>JBDTDX010000413.1:0-5855 GCA_039922815.1 Granulicella sp. | reverse complement strand
AGAGTAAGTGGTGACGCCCATCTCCAGATACGGGAGCGCAAAGGTCTCAGCGGTCGGCAGTCCACCGATGTACGTGAGCCTGTCCCCAAGGCGTGTGTAGATGCGCGTCATCAGCTCAATGTCGCCGCAGCCGTCTTTGAAACCGATCAGGTTCGCGCAGCGATCACAGAGGCCAGCCAGGGTGACTTCGTCCATGATGGCGTTGTCGCGGTTGTAGACGATGACGCCCAGATTGGTGGCGGCGCAGACTGCTTCGACATGGGCTGCGAGCCCGGATGGCTCGGCGTTCACGAGGTAGGGAGGGAGCAGCAGAATTCCATCCGCACCAGCGCTCTCTGCGGCTTTCGCGAACTCGACCGCCATTGCTGTGCCATAACCGCAGCCCGCGAGTACAGGTGTGCGACCTGCGGTCTCTTCGACAGCAGCGTGGACGACCGCAGTGAACTCGCTCAGTGTGAGCGAGAAGAATTCGCCCGTTCCTCCAGCGGCAAAGAGGCCTGCGGGTTTGTGGTCGAGGAGCCAGGAGATGTGTTCCCGGTAGGGGGCTTCTTCAAACTGAAAGTCTTTGGTGAAATGAGTGACTGGAAAAGAGAGAAGACCTGCACCTATTTTTTTGGCCAGCTCTGACGGACTCATTGTGGACATTGCTACCCCGCGCGGCAAAATTAGATTCACCAAACTATACCGTACAGTGGCGTCGTTCGACTCGGCATTGAGTGCTGTTGCATGACACGACCAGCAAAATGCAGGTCCTTCGACTACGCTGCGCTCCGCTCAGGATGACAGTTATTTTGGAGGGACGATAAAAACGGTATGGAGTAGATATGAGATCCCACCCTTCGCAAGGTCGCGAAGGATGGGGCACCCAGCTTCTGTAATACGACTCGCTGGTTATTGTTTGATGACGGTTCCATCGCGCTTGCGGATCTCGCCCCATCCGCCGTTGAGATGATTCGCGCTGTCCTGGAAGGGATACTTCGCGGCCATCTTCTCGTCAATCTCGATTCCCCAGCCAGGCTTCTCGTTCACCCAGAAGTAGCCGTCCTTCATCTCGGGGCAGCCTTTGAAGACCTCCTGCGTCTTCTCGTTGAATGGGGTGTATTCCTGGATGCCGAAGTTGGTACTGACGATATCCAGCGTGATGTTGGCCATGTGGCCCACGGGCGAAACATCCCCTGGCCCATGCCATGCGGTCTTCACGCCGAAGGGCTCCGCCTGGATGGCAATCTTGCGGGCAGGAGTGAAGCCTCCTACCTGGGAGACATGGCAACGTATGTAGTCGATAAGCTGCCCAGTGATGAGCGGTTGCCACTCATGCGGACTATTGAAAAGTTCTCCCATGGCAATGGGCGTTGCGCAGTTTTCTCGAATCTGCCGGAAATAGCCGAGGTCCTCTGGAGAGAGGGGATCTTCGAGGAAAAAGGGGTGGAATTTTTCAGCCTCTTTGCAGAATTGGACCGCTTCGTTGGGGGTCAGCCGTTCGTGCATGTCGTGGAGGAGCTCGATCTCTTCGCCCAGCTCTGTGCGGCAAACTTCCAACAGTTTCAAGGCGCGGCGAAACTGATAGGCCGGCTCGAATAAAGGTTTGTCATGGAGTGCCTTCAACGGCTGAACGTTTCCGTGTGCGGAGCCGTAGCCTGCCATTCCTGGCAGCCCTACCTGCACGCGCACGTGGCGGAAGCCCTGCGCCATATATTTCTTCGCAGCCGCAACGACATCGGAGAACTCCGGGCCATCGGCGTGGGCATAACAATCCACTGCCTCGCGACACTTGCCTCCGGCTAGTTGGTAGACAGGTAGGCCAGCTTGCCGTCCCTTGATGTCCCACAGCGCCTGATCGATCCCGCTGAGCGCATTGTTGAGCACGGGGCCGTTCTTCCAGTAGGAGCTGTCGTAGCAACTTTGCCAGATGTCTTCGATTCGATCGGTTGTCTTTCCCATCAGGAACGGCTTCAGATAGCGATCTACTGCTGGTTTTACGAGATCCGCGCGCTGGGTAAATGTGGCGCATCCATACCCGTACAATCCGTCCTGATCGGTCGTGATTTTTACTACTGTCAGCCGCGATCCGGCTGGGGCGCATTCGATGACGCTGATGTCCTTGATGCGCGGCGAAGGCATGCCGCGCGTGGCGCGTGCTACCTGCTCCTGGGCCCGAACGACAGGCGCGGCCATCCCAAGCAGGCTTGCGCTTCCGATAGATTTCAATAGATCGCGTCGATTGAACGTCATTATTGGGAACCTCTCTCAACAGAAATTTATTGCAAGTATCTATCTGGGTTGTGCGTCAGAATTGTTCTTCCTGCAATGATGCAGATAACCATATCAAATTTAGAGGCTTTCTAAATGAGAGCCCAACTCAAACTTCACACGGTTGTTTAAGAGAGATCGCGAGTATCCTGCCGCTCGATTCATTGCATACCTCGCTAGCTGACCAATAGCGGCATGACGCCTACCGCCACATCATCGTTCCCACCACGTATAGCGAGACGGACTAGCCCCTAACATCTGAGAGTTGGGAAAAATGGCTGGGAGCCCTTCACAACCGTGACGGCAACACTGAAGCTAGTAAAGATCCGTTTTCCCTGTTTACCGAACGGGCTAACAATGCCCCGTCAAGGATCGTGCATTGAACGCACAGGCTCAACGTACCCCCGGTTCCAATGGCCTCAGGTGAGAAATTGGTGACGCAAGAAACTGCATCACCTTTCAGATTAGAATCACGCTACGTGGTGCCCGAGGGGGGACTTGAACCCCCATTCCCTAAAGGGCGACGGATTTTAAGTCCGCTGTGTCTGCCGATTTCACCACTCGGGCACGCCTCTTTATCTTATTGCAAGTAATCTGCATGTGGGTGGAGGGAACCATCTGTATGGTGGATGCGTACCAGAGGTAGGACAGGACCTTATCCCAATGCCGCTTCGTGAACTTCTTATCCAGACGCTTTCGGCCCTGTGGGCTACGAAGCTGCGCAGCTTCCTGACCATGTTTGGGATCGTTTGGGGGATTACGTCGGTGATCCTGCTGGTGGGACTGGGGATCGGGTTCAGGGTCGATCAGCGGGAGCGGCTGAAGTCGATAGGTACGGACATCGCCATCATCTTCCCAGGCAAGACCGGCGCTCAGGCCGGAGGTTATGCGGCGGGGCGTCAGATTCGGCTGATGCTGGACGATGCGATTGCCATACGGGATCGGGCGAGCCTTATCAAGACGGTGAGCCCTGAGGTGATCCGGACCGTCTCCGAGGTCAGCGAATGGAACGCGGCGAGTCGTCCGGTGCGCGGGGTTTGGCCGGACTATCAGACCTTTCGGTCGTTGACCGTGGACCAGGGGCGGCTGTTCAGGGCTGAAGATGAAAGCAATGCCGAGCGGGTAATACTTCTCGGGGCCGATGCAAACCGGCAGCTCTTCCCGGGGAAGAAGGTGATTGGGGAGTCGTTGATGGTGGCGGGCTATCGATACCGCGTCATCGGCGTTCTCAGCAAGAAGAAGCAGAACGGGAGCTATGGGAGCGGTCCAGACAATACGCAGCTCTTCGTCCCCTACTCGTCGATGGCGCGGGACTTCCCACCTGGCGCGGACAAGCCCAAAGATGCGGACCATCCGGTCGCTATACCGGGCACTTTGCGGGGGACGATAACTGATATCGTCGTTCAGCCGATCTCGCCCGAACTGCATGAGAAGGCGCTTGCCCAGGTACAGCGGATATTGGCGGAGCGGCACCACTACGATCCTGCGGACAAGGAGGCGGTGTGGATCTGGGACACACTTGCGTCAGCGAAGTTTACCGACCGGATCTTTGCGGTGATGACGCTGTTCTTTGGAATCGTGGCGGTGCTGACGCTGGCGCTGGGTGGCATTGGCGTCATGAATATCATGCTGGTGGCGGTGACGGAGCGGACGCGGGAAATTGGCGTGCGGAAGGCGCTGGGAGCGAAGGCGTCTGATATTCGGCGACAGTTTCTGGTGGAGTCTGCAATTATTACGCTGGTCAGCGGAGGTGCGGGACTGGCGCTTGGAGTAGGGATCTGCCTGGTGATGCACTATCTTCCGCTGCCGGATTTTGTGCCGCATCCGGTGATTTCGGTGGCAGCGGTTCTAGCGTCGCTGACGACGCTGGCGTTGATTACCCTGCTGGCTGGGACGTACCCGGCGATGCGGGCGGCTGGACTCAGCCCGATGGAATGTCTGCGAACGGAGTAGCGCATGAACCTGATCGAGATCGTCCGGCAAAGTATCGACTCGCTGCTGCGGAACCGTTTGCGGTCGGGGTTGACGATGTTGGGCATCGTTTGGGGTCTGGTGACGGTGGTGCTGCTGCTGAGCTATGGGCACAGCCTGGGGACGGGGATTTTGAATGGCTTCCTCGGACTTGGCAACAACGTGATTATGATGTGGGGCGGACAGACGAGCATGCAGGCAGGTGGCGAGCATGCGGGCCGGAAGGTGAAGTTTCTCGCCGGCGATGTAGAGGCGGTGCGCGACAATGTGCCCTTTCTGACGGCTGTGAGCGCTGAGACCGATGACGGCTTCAGCTTCAAGTATGGCGCCAAGGTCGTGAACATCCAGAGCAAGGCGGTTGATCTTCCTTATGGTGGTATGCGGAAGCTGAATGTTGCCGAGGGCCGCTACTTCGAGCCGGGCGATTTTACGGAGCATCGGCATGTGGTGATCTTCGGCCCTCATGCGGCGAAGAAGCTGTTTAATGGGTTTCCACCGGTCGGGGAATCGGTCGAGATTGAAGGACACGGCTTCACGGTGATTGGCGTGCTGCAGACGAAGATTCAGGACTCCTCCAACAATGGGCCTGACAACGAGAACGCGTTTGTGCCATTCGACATGATGCGGGAGTTGCGGAATCAGCGCGATCCGAACATGATCGTCTTTCAGCCGTCGGCTCCAGAGCTGCATTTGAAGGCTATTCAGGCGGTGCGAGCGGTGCTGGCGGAGCGACATCATTTCGATCCGAAGGACGATAAGGCCGTGGGTGCCTGGGACACGATCGACGACTCCAAGCAGATGGTGGAGTTTGGCGTGGCGCTCGAGGTGCTGCTGGGGATCATCGGAGCGATGACGCTTGGTGTCGGCGGGATCGGGGTGATGAACATCATGCTGGTATCGGTGACGGAGCGAACGCGGGAGATTGGGCTGCTGAAGGCGTTGGGGGCCCGGCGGCGGGAGATTCTGTCGCAGTTCCTGCTGGAAAGTATGACCCTGACTTTTATAGCGGGGATTGTGGGCATGATCGTCGCGATTGGGGTGGCCTATGCCATTCCGCCGATGCCGTTGTATTCCGATATGTATCAAACAGCGAACCATGAGGGCGACATCATCCTGCATCCCTCGGTGACGGTGATGCTGGTGTCGTTTGCGATTCTGGCCGTGGTTGGAATCGTCTCCGGCCTGGTGCCCGCGATGCGCGCCGCCCGGATGGACCCGGTGGTGGCGCTCCGGCACGAAGGCTAGAGAATCTCTGACGAAGTGATATTCCCCTTAGGGGCTAAAGCCCCGTTGCTTTGGGCGATTTGCGGCGTGGCTGAAGCCACGCCCTTTCAAAACCAGGAGTGCAGCAAAGGTTTCTTAGTTTGCCTTGCGGAAGCGGATGGTGTCCTTTCCGAGAAAATACTCCGCGGAGCAGTTGTCGGAGCCACAGATCATGGCTTCGAGGCCGGCACATTGATACTTGGTGATGAGGCCGAGGCATCCGCATTGCGGACAAGCGAGAACAGCCCAATAGGGATTGCCTGCCTCGCCCAGGTCGCCCGGTTTTTCCAGCAGAAACATCGTGCCCGGCTCCATCTGCTCCGGAATCCACTCTTCGAGAAAGTCCAACTCCGCCATGGTGCTGTCCCCTT
>JBDTDX010000412.1:0-4149 GCA_039922815.1 Granulicella sp. | reverse complement strand
TCATCGCGAGCAGAGGGAGCCAGGGTATCTTCATCGCCAACCGTCCCAGAGTTTTCCGTCGGCGTGGTCCCACAGTACATAGAAGAGGACCTGGGGAGTGCGGCCGGTGGTGTTCGTGAAAGGCTCGCGGACGCCGACACCGACACGGACGTGTTGCCTGCGGCTAACGGTAATCTGCATTTCGGGGAGAACGTCCCAGTCAGTGGCGGCACCGGGTTCAAAACTGCGGTCGGCCAGGACTTCGACCATGGGCGTGTAGAGCCGGCCCAGCATATGGTCGGCGGCGAATGCCTGTCCCATCGCAGTGCGGAAAAACATGCTGCGGGGTGCGACGCTGGTGTTGAACGGGAGGTCCGCACCCAGTTGAGTCTGGATGAAAGTGTTGTTCCTGAATAGCTGATCGAATGCCACGAACGGTTCGAACTGTGCGGTGCCTGCGCCGAAGCCGCGCTTGCTGTCTCCGGTGGGAAGAAGAAATCCGCCCTGCAGGCTCAGAATGGATCCGGTGCGGAGGCTGGAAAACATCTCGCGCTTTAACCCGAGCGTAATGTCGCCGAGGCCGGAGGTCCAGTTGTGGTTCTGGTCGGCATAGTTGATTGGGACGTCAGTCTCAAGCTGCGTACGTGCGTCGATGATAGTTCGCTCGTCGATCACGTCGGTCGTCCACGAAGGCGCACCGGACGCGCTGGCAGCGCTGCTAACCACGACCTCATTCTCAGGAAACGCCTTCTCCGTCACCAGAGCGCGCGGCAGGTTAAGTTCGCCCATTGGATAGTGGTGCACATTCTTACAGAAGTGGCGCAAATAGGCCACCACGTCGTTAATCTGGTCGTCCGTCAGCAGATCGCCAAACGCGGGCATGATCTGCGACAACCCACGTGAGGGCCCACCATGGACGATGACCGCCTTCCAGTTCCCGTCTGGCTCGGGCGTGGTGCCAGCGCAGTCGGTGAAGTCGGGCCAGGTGTCCGGGCGAACAAAGACGGTGTCGGCGATGGGTGCACCTTTTCCGTCCCCGCCATGGCAGGCGATGCAGCCGCCCTTGTAGACCACCTCACCCTTCTTCGCGTCGGGACGGTGCGCATAGTGGAGCCTCTGCGCCTGAAGGTGTGCTGCGACACCGCCAAGTAGGACGACAACGATAACGATGAGGATACAAAGCGGCCCATACGGATAGAGCGCACCAAGTCTGCGATCTCTCGGCCTGCAGGTCGCATTGTCGACAGTGCTACCGTCGGTGTTCCATCTCCCCTTTTCAGTGAGAATTGTTTCGATGGCCATCAGTCGTTCCCACCCGCCTCCATTTTTCGTCACGTTACCCCGATTAGAAAGTAAGACAAGCAGCAGAGCTTCTTCAACTCCAGCGGTCTTAGGATAGATACTCAGAATAGCCCTTTAGGGCAGCACTTGAAGATGACCGTTTCGTCATTTTGGATATCGTCAAACTCTGGCCGACAGATAGTCGTCTCATGATGTGTCTGGATGAGCGGCACAGGCATTCGTTTCGGCTAACCGAAAAAGCGGAGCTTTCCAGAGGAAACCTCTTAAAATGTGGGGTCGGCAAAGTGTTTTATTATTTTTGCTAATAGCCATGTACCCCTTGGAATACCAAGAAATGCTTCCTCACGCGGTCGATCGTTTTCTTGGCATCGCCACCCAATCGTGAATGACTACGGCACAATCAACTTACATAGCGCAACCAGCAGGAGCAAACCACCGATGGCGATGGCGATTCCGCGCTTACGGCGTTTAGCGAGGAAGAAGATCAGCGTCAGTCCGGTCAGCGAGACTACTACCAACAGGATCGCCGAGGCGTCGATCACCCACGACCATTTCGGACCGGTGTCGCGGCCCTTGTGCAGGTCGTTCATCACGGCCACGATGCCGTTGCGCGTCTCGGTGAGCTGGTAGTGGGCGCTGGGGCGGTCGATGAAGGCGTCGGCCGCGTAACCTGGGCCGCGAAAGGAAACCGTGATCTGAGAGTCCTCAATACGGAAGTCCGACACCGCGCCCTGCAGCTTCCAGGTTTTGCGTAGGGACTCCGCGATGGCGAGCTTGTCGAGCGGCGCTAACATTGCCGGCGCTAGCGAGCCGGCGTGGTTGATGGTCCGGATATGGCTGGCGAACCAGTCTGGGTGATTCAGTGTGAGGCCGGTGGCGGCGAAGAAGAGCACGATAGTAAAGCTGAAGAGTGACAAATAAAGATGCAGCCAGCGCGAGATGATCGCCGTGCGGCGACGGACATGGTGGCCGAAGGTCATCTGTGGTCTCGTCAGCGCCTGATTATTGTTTGCGATAGTCAAGGGTGACCGGTCCCAGCTCCGCTCCCGCGGGGATTGCCTGATGTTGCGGCGCGCCGTTGAAGTCGATCTCCTGACGGATGATCTGGGTGCCTCCGTGCTCGCGTGCAGCCTCGATGCAAACGGTGTATTTGCCTGGTTTAAGCAGCTTGCCCTCATCATCTTTGCCGTCAAACTTCAAGCTGTATTGACCAGCCGACCGAGTGGCCGAGCCGATTGTCTGCGAGATGTCGGAGTGGCCTACGCTGACCCGCATCTGGTTGTCGTGCGTCCAGTCGCGAAGCTCGTGCAGATAGCGCATCTTGTCGAACCAGAGCGCGATGGTGCGGACGGATTCGTGGTGTTCATCCTCGATCCATACCGCGATGTAGGGTCGATGCGAGCGCGGACCAGATTGTGGGGCGACCTCAAGGTTGATCGCCAGTTCGTAGGATTGGTTCCAGGTATCCGGTAGGGCAGGCGCAGGCCTTTTCTTCGCCTGGGATATCTGGAAGCCGCTCCAGCCGTCGCTGGCGATGCGCTCGCCATCTCGCGTGACCAGGAGATATTCCGTACTCGGCATGTTCGCAGCGAGTAGCCGCGTCTTCTCCGGGTGCAGGATGGAGAAGGCGGTGGCGAGCGCGCCGGCGGTGGCGGGGTCGTGGGAGATCACCGTTGATGAGGCAATGTGCCCAACGGGCAACGCCGTTCGAGGGTCCATAATGTGCGAGAACTGCGAGCTTGATGTTTGTGATGTAAGGCTGAAGCCGCGGCGATAGGAGCCGCTAGTGGCCACGCTGCGATCACGCACCGCGAGCAGGTCCAGTGCAGCATCGTTTTCGCTGTGCGCGGCGGGGTCGGCGAGTTTGACAATCTGGGTGATGTCTCCGCGTACGACGATATCCCCTCCGAGGTTGAGCATGACTCCGCTAGCTCCCGCTGTAAGCGCTGCATCGACCGCGCGGTCCGCGATGTAGCTCTTGGTAAAGGACGCGAGCACAAGCGGCGTTGCGGAGAGCCGCGTTGCCGTCTGCTGTGCAGCATCAAGTCGCCAGTGCACCTGCTGCATTGCGTCGACGGCAGCGCCGATCTCGGCAGCGGTGGGCTGGCGACTCTCGTTAGCTGCTGTCTGCCAGATGTGGATGGCGGCTGCGGCCGAGGCATCGATGGCACCCCCGGTACGGTCGTGCCACTGGTCGAAGAGGCCGAGTACCTCGAACAACTCCGGCGAGATCTTTTCAGGGTTGCTGCGGGTCGCGAGCCATCGATTGAGTTCGCTGTCCGGACGCCACGCGCTCAGGATGCGGTCGTGGTGGTCGATCACTGCGAGCAGTGCGGCTTCAATCTGTGCAGCCTGTATCTGGCTAGTGGCCAGTATTGTGACCTGCATGGATGTGCCCAGCACGTTCTCATAGTGCGTGGTCCACGCGCTGGGGGCCGAGGTGATGGTGCCGATACGAGCAACTGCGGCGGAAGCCAGGGAGGCGGATGCGATTGGTATTCTGGCGACGGCGGTATGGCTTACGCTAATCCACATAGTGAGTTCGAACTCCTCGCTGGCTAGGCGCCTCGCGAGAGCGCATAGCTTCAGCCTGTCAGACGATGTAGACGCTCAGTGTTCTATCGAGAGTCAATTTTTATACGCGATTGGGCAGCCAAAGGACGCAGCGCATTTGGAGAATATTTCGAATATGGGTGAAAACACGGTCGGAGATGAACGAAATGTAATGTGGTGCCGTAGTCCGCGCATCATTGCATGTATAGAAGGCAGCTCTCTATTTTGAGAGCTGGCCACTAAGTAAGAGGTCAATTGCTACGTCTTTGTCCGCTCTCCAAAACAATAGGCTTGGATCCTTCAGTCCCCACTGGA
>JBDTDX010000411.1:0-3526 GCA_039922815.1 Granulicella sp. | reverse complement strand
GCGTTCCCTTGGTAAGGCTCGTGTCCCACACCACCACTCGCTTTGAAGGGCCAATGCCGGTCACATACGCATTCAGCCCCGTATACTTCGCGCTCGCGTTCATCAGGAACATCCGCTCCGGCGGAATGTGCAGCGGCCCTCGCGCCACCACCTGCTCCAGCCGCTCCACCAGCGCCGGGTCATGTGCCGCCAGTGGTTCAAAGTGGTTGAACAAGGGATCGACCAGTACCGGCGAAATAAACACGCCAAAGATCGTCGCCAGCATCGCCGGCACCCAGAACCACAGCCACCACCGCCGCGGCGATCTGCGAATCAGCCAGAAGAGCAGCATCACGCCCAGCCCCGTCGTCACCCAGTCCAGGCCGAAGCCCTTCGCCATATCGCCAAGCCAGCTACCCCACCCCTGCACTGACAGCCCATACACAAGTCCCAGGTGATGCCCATAGATCGCCAGCGGAAGATCGAGCAGCAGAAGCACCAGCAGCAGCAGAAAGGTAAACAGAAACCCCTGCCCCCAGCGATTCCTCGTAGCCCGCACCGCCACCTCCCGCAGCCGCGGTGGAACGCCCAACGCCAGCAGCAACAGCAGTTGCGCAATCCCCCATCCCGCACCAACGAAGTGCAGCACCGTCCGCATCCGAAACAACTGCACCGCCAGCTTCATCTTCTCCGGCGGCAGCGTATAAACCGCCTTCGCCCCGGCATTGGCCACCGCATGGCCCACTGCCTGCCCCAGCACGGAGTGAGGAATAAGCACCCCCGCAACCACGACTATCAGCAGCACAAAAAGACTACGACGCATACGGAAGCTCCTCCCCGCATCCTCTCACGCGTGCCGGTACGAGACGGTTCCGAAACTCTATGCGAGAACCCATTTCACCGCGGCGGAGCTTCCAAGCTGTCAACAATTGCCGTCCCTCTAGTTCGCGCTAGCCTTCTCCACCCGATCCACGACCATCACCTCCACCACGTCTTTCTCCGACTCCAGTTTGAGCCCAACCTCCCCTTGCAGCGTCTCATTCAATACCGCCAGAAAATCATCAATCCCCTTCGGCTTATCCGTCAGATACTTGGTAAAGTCGAACGCAAAGTCCCATCGGCCCACCAGCCCGGTCTTATCCACCACCGGTCTCTCAACCGGGCCCGAAATAAAATCCGCGAACTCCTGCATCGTCGTCGCACGCGCCACCGTCCCCATCGCCGAGTTCTGCCGGAAAGGAACCTCGTTGCTTCCCGACCGTTTCAACTTCGCTCCACCCTTTGTCACGACCAACGCAAAGGACCGCAGTTCCTTCTTTTCCCGATTAAATTCCAGTTGGAACCGCTCCTTCAGCAGGCTCTGCATCATCACCTTCATCTCGTCAGGACTCGCAACGCCATCGGACTTCGCCACAATGTCGTAGCGCTCCGAGGTCAGCAGCCGCGGCCCGGAGACCTGAGCCCTCTGCACGCCATACGCCCACTTGATGCAGGTTTCGATCGTCACATCGCGCATCCGTAGCGTGCCCGGCAGCAGCGTGGTCTCGCCGTCGCTCTCAAACCGTACCGACTCTGCACTCGGCCGGATCGAAGCCACCGCAAAGGCTGCCTGCGCATTCGCCACACCTCCACTCACCAGCATTGCAAGCAAGATCAAAGCCTTCATCGCGTCTCTCCGAGGTGTTAATTCTTGACTCCTCCCTGATACGCATCCTCCCGCTCATCAGTTCACGCAGGCGGTTAGCCCCGTGTTTAGTGAGCGCATTTCACTCTCCACCACCTTCTGAACTGAGTTTCGTAACGACCTCATTCCAGTCCAAAGTGTCCACACAAAGCCGAAATAACAACGTTCCCCCGCAAGTCGAGTCGAATTCGATACACTCGCCGAAGCGAGTCTCTGCACTCCGAGGTCTGATTTTCTCCATGAAGCAAACAATCCTGCCACTTGCGGGCGCAGCGTTTACCGGCCTGCTTGTCCTCCACACCATCCTCCCTTTGCAACGTGTCGCCGCCGCCACCGCCCAGGATCCCATCCTGATGCAGTCGATGGAGTCTGAGCTGCACCGCGCCATGGCGTCGCTTGGCACCGCCAGCACCACCCCGGCGCAAAGCGCCCAGCCCAAGCCCTACTTCATCAGCTACTCCGTCGCCGATAACGAAGTCTTCAGCCTCGCTGCGCAGTACGGCGCCATCACCGGCGCTACCCAGAGCCATCGCCGCATCGCCGACGTGCAGATCCGTATCGGCGAGCCAACGCTCGACAACACCCACGGCGACCATCGCAACAGCGCCCTCACCACCATGTCGCTCCCGCTCACCAACGATCGCGCCGCCATCGAGCGCAGCCTCTGGTTCGCGACCAACCGGGGCTACGGCAAGGCGCTCGACAGCTTCCTCAAGGTCAAGACCGAGCAGCAGGTCCGCGCGAAAGAAGAGGACGTCTCCGCTGACTTCTCCGCTCAGACCCCAAAGACCGAAGTGCTCCCCCCCGCGCCTCAACTCGTCGTCGACAGTGCCGCCTGGGAGACGCGACTCCGCCAGATCTCCGCCATCTTCAAGCAGCATCCCGAGATCAGTTACAACACCGTCGCCCTCAACGCCTCGAACGAGACCGACTACTTCGTCTCGTCAGAAGGCAGCCACGTCTCGACGCCCAGCCATGTTGCCCGCCTCGTCATCGTCGCCCGTACCCGCGCCGTCGACGGCATGGATCTCTTCCGCGACGAGACCTTCGAAGCCGACAAACTCGCTGGCCTCCCCGACCAGAAGACGCTCCTCGCGAAGACCGAAGCGATGGCGAAAAATCTCGAAGCCCTTCGCGTGGCTCCCATCACCGAACCCTTCAACGGCCCTGCGATCCTCAGCGGACGTGCCGCCGCCGTCTTCTTCCACGAGGTCCTCGGCCACCGTCTCGAAGGCCAGCGCCAGCGCGGTTCGGACGAAGGCCAGACCTTCACCAAGCTCCTCGGCAAACCCATCCTGCCCAGCTTCCTCTCGGTCGCCGACGACCCCACGCTCAGCGAATTTCACGGCACCTCGCTCAGCGGCCACTACAACTTCGACGATGAGGGCCAGGCAGCGCGCCGCGTCGAACTCGTCCGCGATGGCGTCCTCCAGACCTTCCTCATGTCGCGCCTGCCCGTCGCCAGCTTCTCCACCAGTAATGGCCACGGCCGCGCCCAGACCGGCTACATGCCCACCGGGCGTCAGGGAAATCTGATCGTCACCTCCTCCAAATCCGTCAGCGACGCCGAGCTTCGCCAGATGCTCATCGCCGAAGCCAAAAAGCAGGGCAAGCCCTACGGCCTCTACTTCGAGGACATCTCCTCAGGCTTCGCCGTCACCACGCGCCGCTCGCCCCAGGCGTTTCAAGTGATCCCGCTGGTCGTCTATCGCGTCTTTGTGGATGGCCGCCCCGACGAACTCGTGCGCGGCGTCAGCATCGTCGGCACACCGCAGGCCGCGCTCAACAGCATCCTCGCCACCGGCGATCATCAGGACGTCTTCAACGGCATCTGCGGTGCAGAGTCCGGCCAGATCCCCGTCA